>JAAVIE010000066.1 GCA_014799325.1 Oscillospiraceae bacterium | reverse complement strand
TTTGAGTTCTCTCAAGGAAGTTGGCGGTAATTTGCTGATTTAAAAAGAATTTCAAAATTCCGAAAATGAAGCTCAATGGCGCAAGCGCCAAGAGCTTCATTTTCGGAACCAGACAAAATTTTCTTCGAAAATTTTGTCTTTTTTTTATTTTTTTCTATCAGGGAAGTAGTGAGAGTGGTAACCCGCGTTTAAGGAAACAGGCGGTAATTTTTCACCGCTCTTAGGGGTGTTGTGCTGATTTGGTTCTCTCAGGAAAGTAGTGCTGACTTATAGTTCTCTTAGGAAAGCTGTGCTTTTTATTTTTTCTCGATTTTCGTCACAGTTAACAAATCGCTGTCCACCTTAAAAGATACCTCAAACTCCCCAAAGGTCATAACATAGACCCGCTCGGGATCTTCCTGATAGGCGGGTCGTGGGTCTTGTTTCAGAATATCTATAAGCCCCTCTCTTTTCTCCTCGGGAATTATTTTCAGCAGTTGTTCGGGAATTTCAACTTGCAGCTTCCCTTCCTTCTCCGCCAATGCGAACCCCGAAAGCGCGTCGGGATAAGAGTCCACATAAGCAAGATACGGTTTTATATCAAGTATCGGCGTATTATCCATAATATCCGCACCGCTTACCACCAGCACAGGAGCGTTTGGGCAGTCAAAGTCTATCTTCTCCAGCTTCACCGCCGACATTGCTATGGGGTTTGGTCTGAAAGGGGAACGTGTGGCGAAAACTCCCATGCGCTTGTTCCCACCTAACTTCGGCGGACGGACGGTGGGCGATCAGCTTTTTCCATCTTTCCTCTCACTCTCCGAAAATTCCCACAATATCCATATATGAGAGTATTCCTCCAAGCCCCTGAAGGCTTCCCTTACGCGGTATTGGGGTTCAAATACTATATAAGATCTAAGAGAATTTACAAGTCCGCTTTGTCTTGGCAGTCCGAACTTTTCAGGGAAGTCGCTGTGTAAGTATGCTATGGGTGAAAATTCCGACATATTTTCCTCCATTTTAAAAGAATTTCAAAATTCCGAAAATGAAGCTCCATGGCGCAAGCGCCATTCCTCTTCATTTTCGGAACCGGTCAAAATTTTCGTTGAAAATTTTGACACTTTTTGAAATTCGTGCTATCAAGACAGTAGTGCTATGAGATTCTTTTAATTAAATTTATTCATAGCTTCGGCTATCTTCCCCTCAATAATAAGCTCCGCTGCCTGTGACGAGTTCTTGAACGCAGGCTCTAACAAAGTCCCCTCTTCTTTTGTGAACCTCGACAATACCCAATCCGCTAAGTTATAGTCGGGGTGGGGCTTCTTGCCTACTCCTATCCTAATTCTTGGGAAATTGTCGCTGTTGAGGTTCAGTATAATGCTCTTCATTCCGTTGTGACCGCCGTCGCTGCCTTTAGAGCGAATCCTCATTTTACCAACGTCAAGATTTATGTCATCGTATATAACGATTACATTTTCGGGGGGGATTTTGTAAAAGCTTGCCGCTTCGCTTACCGCTTCACCGCTGAGATTCATAAAGGTAGAAGGCTTCATTAAAAGACATCGCTTGCCCCCAAGCTGTATTTCAGCAGTGAGGGATTTGAATCTCAGTCTTTTTATCTCAACGCCCTTCTCCTCGGCAATGGTTTCCACCGCCATAAAGCCGCAGTTGTGGCGGGTGTCCTCGTACTGCGTTCCGGGATTGCCTAAGCCTGCTATAATGTACTCTATGGGAGCTTGCTGGGGCTTTTCTTTTTCTATCTGCTTGAATATATCGAAAATAGACATTGTTTTCACCTCTTTTTTAACTTATTTTATTGTAGCATAAGTTTTGAGGATTTGCAATAAGATTTTTGCTCTTAGAAAAGTTGCGCTGATTTACTTCTCCCAAAAATGTTGTGCTGATAGATGCCCGCTTTTCGGAAAGTTGGCGGTAATTTACTGATTTAAAAAGAATTTCAAAACCGCCAAGATTTTAAATTTTCTTGAAAAACTGAGAAAATTTAAAATCTTGACTATCTAACTGAGTTCGGCTTTTTGCTTGAAAAATTGGGCAAAAACCCGAACTCAGTTGATTTTTGAAATTCGTGCTATCAAGAAAGGTGTGCGAATAGGAACCCGCTTTTAGGAGTGTTTGTTAGATAAGCAGTTTTTTTCGCCAATCTCTTGCAAATTATCATTTTATATGCTATAATGTAATGCAATAGCACTATACCCCACACTCACGAAAGGAGACCCACTATGAAGCACATTAAGACAGTAAACAAGGCTAACCTTAAGGAAACAGCGGCTAAGGGCGGCTGCGGAAAGTGCCAGACCTCTTGCCAGTCCGCTTGCAAGACCTCTTGCACCGTTGCAAATCAGACTTGCGAGGCTAACAAGTAATTGATTTTTAAGGTAAAGGGGCTGTTAAAAAAGACAGCCCCTTTATTTTTCACATACCACTAATTTTTCACAAGCGAGGATATTGATTTGGAAACAAGAATACACAAATATAAACAAGGCGAAAAATACATAGTCCTTGACGTAAACAGCGGCGGCGTTCACCTTGTGGACGAGATGATCTACCAAATGCTGGATCACATCTGCCCTGAACCCAACACTGACACTTTAGGCATAACCGCCGAGGAGCTTGCGGCAAAGCTCCCCCAATACGACAAATCCGACATAGCCGAATGCTTGGAAGAATTGGAACAGCTCTACAAGGACAAGTGCCTTTTCTCCGAGGACGAATACCGCCAATTTGCCGACAAGACCCTCAACTCCCCCATTAAGGCTATGTGTTTGCACGTTTCCCACGACTGCAATCTGCGGTGCGAATACTGCTTTGCGGAAACGGGAGATTTCGGAACAGGACGAAAGCTGATGCCTGTTGAGGTAGGCAAAAAGGCTATTGATTTCCTTATAGAAAAATCCTTCGGCAGAGAAAATCTCGAAGTAGACTTTTTCGGCGGCGAGCCGCTTATGGCATGGGACACCGTAACTGCCACAGTGGACTATGCAAGAAGCATCGAAAAGCAGCACGGAAAAAATTTCCGCTTTACCATTACCACCAACGGAATGCTCCTTGACGATGAGAAGATAGAATATATCAACCGTGAAATGTCCAACTGCGTTCTTTCCCTTGACGGCAGAAAGGAAGTCAACGACAGGATCCGCTTTACCCCCAACCATAAGGGCAGCTATGATATAATCGTACCCAAGTTCAAAAAACTGGTAGAGGGCAGGACTAAAGAGGGACGCACCGACTATTATATAAGAGGTACCTTTACCAAATACAATTTGGATTTTGCCAATGACATTCTGCACTTTGCGGAGCTGGGATTTAAGCAGTTATCGGTTGAGCCTGTGGTTACTGATTCAAAATTCCCTTACGCCTTGACGGAAGAAGATCTGCCCGTTATCTACAAAGAGTATGACAGACTTTATGAGATAATGGAAAAAGATCCGGGCAAATTCAACTTTTTCCACTTTAAAATAGACCTGAACCAAGGTCCATGTGCTATCAAGAGACTGAGGGGCTGCGGCTGCGGAAACGAATATATCGCCGTTACTCCCGACGGAGAAATTTTCCCCTGTCACCAATTTGTAGGAATTGATGAGTGGAAAATGGGAAATATATTTGAAGGTAATGTTGACAAAAAAATAAAGGACTACTTTGCCAAGACCCACATTTACAGCAAAAAAGGCTGTTCGGACTGCTGGGCAAGATTCTATTGCTCGGGTGGCTGTAATGCAAATTCCTTCCAATATGAAGGCGATGTGCAGATACCCAATTCCCTTGCCTGCAAATTACAGCAAAAGAGAATTGAGTGTGGAATTGCCTTAGGCTGTGAATAATTATGAGTATTTTTTAAAATTTGTCTTTTGTTTTTCTTTATAACATAAATTTTCGGACACATTTTTTTCACAATGGGAAATTATAATCTAAGCATAGAGAGCAAAACCAAACATAATTTCTTACGGAAAGGAAGTAATCCTTATGTACGATAACAATAACAACTACCCACAGCAGTACTACACCACCGACCCCAACGCCGTAAATAATCAGTACGGAAATCCCTACGGCGGCTACAACAATGGACAGCCTAACGGCAAGCCTCCCAAGAAAAAAGTCAGCGGTGCATTGATAACCTTCCTGCTTTTAGGCGCAATGGTAATAGGCGGAGCAAGCGGTTTCGGCGGCTCCTTCCTTGCCAACAGAATGAACAGCACTATTGTTGACGACGATATGCCTAACGGCGGCAGCGATGATGAGCAGCAACAGCCCGAGGAGACCCAAGAGGAAGTTACCCAGGCTCCCCACGTTGCTCCCGAAAATCCTGTAAATGACGATCTTTCGGGCTTGTCCAATATGGCGGCAATGAACACCACCACAAAGTACGATTACGAACATCTGTACGAGGCTGTAAATGAAAGTATTGTACTTGTAAACAATTATGTAAAGAGTGAGTACAGCAACGACGGCGAGTTCACAAAAAGCGGTGTGGGAAGCGGAGTTATTTTCACCACCGACGGCTATATAGTTACCAACGAACACGTTGTAAGAGGAGCGGCAAAGCTGACAGTTATCGTTGAGGACAAATACAGCAAGGACGAAGAGGTGGAAGCCGTTCTTATCGGACAGGATCAGGCTACCGACCTTGCAGTGCTTAAGATCGAAAGAAAAGACCCCTATACCGCAGTTCCCCTCGGCAACAGCGACCAGCTCAACATCGGTCAGCAGGTATGCGCGATAGGCAACCCTGCGGGACTTCGCAAGACCTTTACAGCAGGCTACATTTCCGGACTTAACCGCTACACCTCCGAAAAGGGCTATGTTTTAAGCTCCATTCAGACCGACGCGGCTATCAACCCCGGCAACTCCGGCGGCGGACTTTTCGATATGTACGGCAATGTTATCGGAATAGTAAACTCCAAGATAGTTGCTTCTGACAGCAGTATCGAAAACTTAGGCTTTGCTATCACTATCAACGAAGCCAAGCCTATTATCAGCGATCTGATAAACTACGGCTATGTAAAGGGCAGACCTGTTTTAGGCATCACCACTCAGCAGGTGACACAGTACAGCGGCGCAGCGGCAGGACTGCTGGTTGTTGAAATAGATCAGAGCGCTCCCGTTGCAAAAAGCGAGCTTAAGGTCAACGATATTATTGTAGAAGTAAACGGCGAAGCTGTAACAGCAGTTGAGGACGTGCAGGATATCACCAAGGGCATGAAAGCAGGAGATAAGATCACCGTTAAGGTGGTACGTCCTGTTAAGGTTTCCAGCGGCTACTTTACTCAGACCTCTTATGAGGAGCATACTTTTGATATTGAGCTTACGGAGAATCATTAAGATTTTCTGAAAACGAATAAAAACAGGGCTGCATTTCAAGCAAAAGATGCAGCCCTATAATAATAAAAAAACACTGACCGCAGTCCCCCGCAGCCGGTGTTTATTATTTATTTATGTGCAGCCAAATTATAAAGTATATCCAAAATCACAGACCCACCCACAAAAAGCAAGATCATAACAGCAATTTCAATAAGAAGCCCTATCCCGAAACCGCTATTTCCACTCTCATCACTCTTACGTTTTCTGTTGCAGAGATATTGAACATTACCACATAACGCTCCAAAACAACAGAAAAACGAAACTATTCCAAAGTACATACAAAAAGGATAAAGATTTGGGTATCTGTGGCTTTCATGAAATACTGCCATAACGTACAAATTTCCAAGACAGAAAAAACCGAGCGCGCCAAATATGCCGTAAAATGCTCCGAAAAAGACACTGATAAGCCTGTGTCTGTTTATTTCTTTCATTTTTTCCTACCCTTAAAACAAATCCTCCGATCTTTAAGGCGTGATCTCCTTATAGCACTTGACCAGATCCTCCATACTCATACCCTCCCCATTGATAACGGGAACAACAGTAACGTTAGTACCCATATACTCGCTTGCCTTGCCGATAAGCGCTTCCGCTTTCTTCGCCGCGTCCTTGGGCAAAGTAAGAGGATCACCCTGCGCCAACTCCAGCGAATCTCCGAAATCCGCAAGATTTACTGTCAGGAAAACCTTTCCCGAAAAGCTCTTATCTGTGAGAATTTCCGCGGTTTTAGGGAAGCTCTGTCCCTTGCCGTCCAGCACGTCCTTGATATTTACCGAAACAGCCGCCTTTTTATCGGTCGCATTGTAACAGCTCTGATACAGCTCGGAAAGACCCTTGTATCTGTCTGCGGCAAAGAACTTGCTTCCTAAACGGGGCTCGTCGCTGTCATGAAGATCGGGATATCTTAATTCCGACAGGGCTATTTCCTCAAAGCCTGCATCTTTCAGCTCCTTGACCATATCGGAATAGTATTTCTTGGAGCCTGCGCGGAAGGGATCTATCCACCGTTTTCCGCCGTTGTCGGGACTGGCGTCATACCAGCTTATTTCGGGGCTGTCTGCAAAATAGTAGCCCGTATCGTTGACATAGTCGGGTGAGGTCTTGTCAAGCAGTGTGGGGATAACAGCTTTGGGAACAAGCCCTTTTGCTTTCACAGCATCTGCGATGTCCTTGGCGGACAGAGTGCCTGTCACCAGCTCCTTGACGTTGGTAATATAATCTATCTGAGATTTATACAAAATCGCGCCCGAATCGTCCTTTAACGGTATCAGAACAATGCCGAAGCCCGAATTCTTTGCGGAATCAAGAGCGCTGTTCAGGGCCTCCTTGCTTTTCAAAGCACTTTGGGAGATCAGATATGTTCCCAAGCTGCTAGCTTCCTGGGGCTGGGTGGTGATCTCCAAAGAAGTATCAACGGCAGGATTTTCGGGATCGCTGTTATTGCCGCCTGTACCGCTTTCATCGGGAGTCCAGCTTGTTACGGTGCCCGAGCTTCCTCCGCTCTGTATATAGTTGATCAAAGGGCCTGCCGCAGTGTACCCCACATATATAAGACCTCCTGCAAGCGTTACAAGAACAATAGTTTCTATGGCTGTTCTCACAGGGGAACGCTTTTTCTTGTACAGTCTGCCCTTACTGCGCTTGATTTTTATATTTTTCTTTTTATTCATAATACAAACCTCTTTTGTGAGCGCCCGCAAAAAGCCTTATCATAAGCCGATAAAGCCGCAGGCATATATGTTAGGGTCATTTTCCCCAAAAGGCGCTTAATGCCAGGGAAATGACGCCGATATAGATCATAGTTATGGGCATACCCCTGAAAGACGCAGGAACGGAAGAAGAATTCAGCCTGTCCTCTGCGGCGTAAAGGAGATAGCCCGCCAGGAGAAAGCCGATGCCTGTACCGAAGCCGTAGCCTATATAGCTGGCAAAGGTACCGCCGATCTGGCTCTGTATAAACAGCGCGCCTAAAACTGCGCTGTTGAATACCGAAACGTGAACATATTTTTTGACCTTTCTGAAAACCGAGGGGAGAAATTTCCACAGGGCTAAAAGGGTCGCAAGGTATACCGCGCCTATTACGAAAATATACATAAAAGGCAAAAGCATTTTATACCACGCCTGATCCGACAGATATCTGTCGATAAGGCAGGTGAAAGCGGAGGAAAGGGTGGTAACGTAAATCACCCCTACGAAAATGCCCAAAAGATTCTCCTTTTTGCGCGCGGCGTACAGCAGTACGTTGATACCGAGAGCGCGCTCAAAGGCGGCGTTTTCTATGAATATGCCCAATAAAGCGGCAGTGAGAAGTCTTGAAAAAACTGTTTCCATTTATTATATCCTTGTTTTTACTGTAATTCTATAGATCAGTTTGCTTTTTTATGTTTCTTTTTAACGATCTTGGTGTAAATAAAACGCGAAAGTCCCGCTAAAATGCCGACTAAGATAAATCCGCAGTACATTTTGTCCATAGCGGGGAGCTGGAGAGGGATCTTTACTATCATGTTGGCTATCATCTGATCCGTGAAAATATCCCTTATGGAGCCTACCAAAATACAGGACAGGTCAAAGCCCAGCACAAATCCCAAAACGTCCTTGTACATCATAAGATTAGGACGGAGGAAAAAGCGGCTTTCGGTCTTTGACATAATAAGGGGATTGGTAACGGATAAGATAAGGTAAAGGGCTATGCTGTCTAAAAGCTCGCTTGGGAAGATAAGCCCCGCCAAAAGCATTACGGGAATGTATACCACAGTGGAGATAAGGGCGTAAAGCACTATCCTCACCGCAAAGGTTATCTTTTTGGGGAGCAGGCGGCATAGTCCTACCGACAGGATAGTTACCAGGGAAAAGACAAAGCACAGCGCAAGTGATCTTTCCCATGTAGTTGCGGCGCCGATAACGGGGCCTGCAAAAAGTCCGCTCATCAGCACTACGTTTTGTTTTATGATTCCGTCTTTTAGTTTGACAGGTGATTTCGACATCTTGTTTCCTCCAAGGAAGTTGGTGGTAATTTTGGTTCTCTCAAGGAACTTGGCGGTATTTTTGGTTCTCTCAAGGAACTTGGCGGTAATTTACTGATTTAAAAGAATTTCAAAATTCTTAAAATAAAGCTCCGCGCCGCGTTGCGTCGCTCCTCTTTATTTTAAGAACCGGTCAGAATTTTCTTTGAAAATTCTGAGACTTCCGCAGGAAGTCATACGCTTCTTTGAAATTCGTGCTATCAAGAAAGTGGTGAGAGTGGTAATCCGCTTTTAGGGAAATTGTGCGAGTGGCGACCCGCTTTTAGAAGCACTGCGCTGTTTGTTTACAGCCCCTTCTTGTTATCTTTATCTTTTCGTACAGGTATGTTATCCTTGCCCCTGACAATTTTCGGCGGCTTTTTTGACGCCTTTATGATCTTGTTATCCACCGCGGGCATATTATAGTTTACGGGAGGTAAAATAATTTCCTGGGTGTCTCCCAAAGCCTTCTTCTCCGCAGGCTTATCCCGCTGCGCCTCGCTGCGCACTCTCTCAAAGCTGCCCGAAGAATTCTTCAGCCACTTTACCGCATATTTAACGCCTTTAATGGTATTTTCGGCAAAAAGGTCAATGTGCAAAGATACCGCATTGGCGATAAGCAGCACATAAACGAAGCTGGACTCGGTTTTTGTCATAATTCTGAATATAACGAGCAGAATACCTATTATCATTCCGTAATATATCTTACCGAGAAAGGTTCGGGGAGAGGTCTGGGGGTCGCTGGCTAAAAACAGCAGTCCGAAAAGAATGTTTCCGCCTATTATCTCAATAATTATAGCATTGTAGAAATTCTCATAGGAAGATGACAGGAAAGACAGCACAAGAAATACTCCGAAAGACACAAAGGTCACTGTGGGGGAAAGTGCGCGCCTGAACATAAGACAAGCGCCGCACACTGCCAAAACCAGCACATGAGTGGTTCCTATAGGTCCTAAGAAATTGCCCAAAAGCAGGTCGGACAGCGAAATGTTCTTTGCCGCTCCCAACTGGATCAAATAGCCCTCAAGTCCTGTGGAAAGAGTGCCTGTGTATGCTTCAAACACAGGTATCTGTTCTCCGATATTGGGGAACATAAGAACGTGCGACGGCCAGCAAATAGCCAAAAAAGCGTAGCTAAGACAGGCGGGGTTGAAAACGTAGTTGTTCTTTCCCCCAAAAATATGCTTGATACCCATAGCCAGCGCCGAGCCGAAAACAACATAGCGGTAAGCTATGGAAGCAGGCATCATAAGACCCAGACACAAGCCGCTGACAAAGGTGGAAGCGTCCTTGGGGTTATATACCTTTTTTGTCATCTTACAGCAGAGCCAGTCGGAAAATACCGATGTCACAAGGCTCACAAGGCAGATCACCAGCGCTTTCAAGCCCCAGCGCCACACTGCCATGATAAGCAGTGCGCAAAGGCATACCAGCTGGTCGCCGTAGACCGAGTGATATTTTCTTCCCAAAAAGCTTCTTTTCTTGGGAGAAGCATTTTCCGCATTTACCGCTATACTGTTGTCTGTAAGGGAAAGGGAGTGTTTATTATAACTTGACATAGTACCTCTTGAAAAATCTTTATTAAGAAAAACATATATAGGAATAGAAAGGGATATTTTTTATGAAGATAGACATTCTCTCCGAAACCACTTTAAAGCTCACTCTTACCGAAGCGGACATGAAGGAGAGCCGCATCTGCTACGAAGCCCTGTCGAAGCAAAATTCCGACTGCCGCAGAGTTCTTGAAAGGCTCATTGAAAAAGGCGCTTCTCCCGAGACCGCAGCCATGGCAGCAGAGCTTTTGGAGGAGGAAAGCAGGCTGTTGGTGGAAGCCTTTCCCTCTGCAAACGGAGGGTGTATGGTGTATCTCAGCGCTTTAGATCCCAACAGGACCAAAAGAAAGGGTTCGGGTGAAAGCTCACGTTCTTCAAAGCCCTCGGCTGACGAAAAGAACAGCCCCAAATATCCTCAGCTCCTTGACAGACAGACCCAAGCCTCGCCCATAATCTTTGAAACCGATTCGGGAGAAATATTGGGCAAGCTGTGCCGCCGCCTTGAAGCGGAACGCACGGGCAGATCCGGAATAAAATTCGGCTCAAAGCTTTTCTCAAACTCTCGCTGCTACCGCTTGGCCCTTATTCCTCTCAACACCTGCACAGGCAGGCTTACACGGATATTGGAGGAGTACGGCGCCGTTACAAGCAGTGAGCTTGCTGCCGCCTACACACAGGAGCATTTCGGAGAGCTTATCGGGGAAAACGCTTCGGAGATATGCCGCAAATTTTTCTGATATTTTCCGAAAAAATTATTACTTCAGCGTGTGCATCGCCATAAACATATCCTTCGCTTTGTAGAGATAGCTTCCGCTTACCAGAACGTCAGCGCCTGCCTTTTTTACAAGGGGGGCTGTGTCGCCTGTTATTCCGCCGTCTACCTCTATCATAAGATCCGGTTTCACCTCGTCGGCTTTTTTTCTTATTGCGCTTATCTTAGGCAGAGTGTAAGCTAAAAATTCCTGTCCGCCCAAGCCCGGCTCCACGGTCATTACCAATATCATCTCGACTTTTTCTAAAAAAGGAAAAACGCTTTCTGCAGGTGTGGCGGGCTTTATAGCAAGCCCTGCCATAAGTCCTGCGCGGTGTATCTTGTTGATGGTGTGGTCGATGTCGCTCTCACTCTCCACATGAAAGGTGATCATATTTGAACCGCTTTCGGCAAAAAGCTTTATCTGCGTATGAGGGTGAGTCACCATAAGGTGAGTGTCAATGAAAAGTCTTTTGCTCAAAGCTTTCTGAACAGGAGCGCCGTAGCTTATGTTTTCCACAAAATGCCCGTCCATTACATCAAAATGTATCCAATCCGCGCCTGCAATGTCGGCTTTTGCCGCTTCTGCACCGATAGCGGAGAGATCCGAGTTTAATATGGACGCGCTTACTTTAATATTCAAGCTAATCCCCTTTCTAAAAAGAATTTCAAAAAAGTTTACTATCCGTCCGAGATCAGAGTTTTTGCTTGAAAAGCCTGGCAAAAACTCTAATCTCGAACGATTTTTGAAATTCGTGCTATCAAGACAGTTTGTAGTTAGAAGTTCTCTTTCAGAGAGTGAACTGCTTTATTAGTGTTCCTTTTTATTATTGCATTCCATTATTATTTATATTGTACTTTATTTTTACCTATAAGTCAAGAGAAATGAAATACAAAAAACCTTTTCACTCACTATTTTAAAATAAAGCACAAATTTTACTTGCATTTTATCGGTTTTAACTGTATAATAGTTACAGCGGATATAATTTTTCCAAAATTTGTTAAAGTGATCCGCAGTTATAAAATAAAAAACAGAAATTCGCAAAAGAAAGGAAACAAAAAATATGAGCCAGTTTTACAGCCTTTTGGTACAGACCGCAGACAATGCCGCAGAACAGCAGCCTACATGGATGATGCTGCTTACCACCGTACTGCCTATCGTTCTTATGGTAGTTATTTTCTACTTCTTACTTATCCGCCCCGAAAAGAAGCGTTCCAAGAAAATGAAGGAAATGCTTGACAATCTCCAGGTGGCTGACGAGGTAGTTACTTCCGGCGGAATTATCGGACGTGTGCTTTCCGTCAAGGAGGATACTGTCCTGATAGAAACAGGCAGCGACAGAACAAGACTTCGTGTGCTGAGGACGGCTATTATTGAGAATAGGACCGTGCATGATGAAGTAAAATAAGCCGAATTTTACGCTATACTATCCATGTTAACCAAAGCTGCCGCAAAAGGGTGTTTTTTCCTTTTTGGCGACGGCTTTTTTATTTGACATTGCGCCTTAAAAATGTTAGAATATAGGTATACATATAAAGGCGGTAACGGTATAATAGACGTAATAAGCGCAAAACCGGACATGATCTTCAAAAAAAGAAAAAAAACGTGGCGTTACTAAAGACCGCCTCTTTGGAAAGGACAAAATAAATATGAAAAAAAGACTGATAACACTGACCCTTGCGGCTGCTCTCCTTTTAACAAGCGGCTGTAACGGCGAAGCAGGCACACCCTCCACTACCACCAACGGAAGCGGCTCTGACACCGTCACCACCAGCGGAAGCGACGCCGCAAACACAGACAGCGCCGAAAACAACGGTGATTCCACCGAAGCGGGCAGCGGCGACGTTACCGAAGCCAATAACGGCGGCGACAGCCAGGATCTCCCAAGCAAAGACCTCACTGAGGAACAGCAGAGAGAATACATGATAGAGCATAGCTTCATGACCGAGGGCGACACCTCCCGTATGGCAAGAGTGCTGAAAAAGGCCCAGGCAGGGGAGGAGATCACCGTAGGCTTTATCGGAGGCTCTATCACCGAGGGTCTTACCGCAGGTGCAGACGCTTGCTGGGCTAAGCTCACCTATGACGCCCTTTGCAAGATGTTCCCCGACACCAAGATCAACTATGTCAATGCAGGTCTCAGCGGCACACCCTCTATTTTGGGCGTTGTAAGAGCTGAGAGAGACCTTTTCGGCGAATACACCCCCGACATTGTCTTTATAGAATTTGCAGTCAATGACGGCAACGATCAGATGTACAAGGACTGCTACGAGAGCCTTGTTAAAAAGTGCCTGGAAAAGGAAAACAGCCCTGCTGTAGCTTTGCTGTTCACTGTTCTGGAAAACAGATATTCCTGCCAGGAGCATATGTCCGCTATCGGCGAGCATTACAACCTGCCTATGATGAGTGTGGGCAATGCTATCAACCCCATGTTTGACGCAGGTCTTATGGAATGGACAAAATATTCGGACGACCAGTCCCACCCCAACATATGGGGTCACGAGCTTGTCAAGGACTTTGTTATGAATTACATCAATAAGGTCAACGAAAAAGCTCAGGCAGAGGAAATGCCCGAACCCTCGGCTATCCCCGACACCCCTCTCAATACCACCGAGTATTCCGAGATGAAGCTTTTGGAAAGAGATCAGATGAACATTACCAATGTTGAGGGCTTTGCGGAGACCGATAACGTTATCGCCACCTTCAAAAACGGCTGGCAGTACAGAGCAAAGACAGGGGCTTCCCTTACCTTTACCGCTGATTTCAAGACCCTGTTTTTGGTATTCAGATGCAATAACTCCGAGAGCTTTGCAGACGCGGAAGTTTATGTGGACGGTGAGCTTGTAAAGACACTTCCCTCCAACAAGCCCGGCGGCTGGGGCAATCCCGAAGCCGATCTTGCATGGAACGGCGAGGGCGGCGAGCATACTGTTGAGATAAAGATAGCTCCCAGCGAAAAGAATCTGAGCTACGGACTTTGCGGAATAGGTATCCAGTAAACGCCCCGAAAGAATAATACTAATACCCTTTTACCCATTTAAAAAAGCAGACAAGCTGCTTTTTAAATGCTCTGCCGCATCGGCGAAGTGAGGGAGCAAGGCTCCCTCAGGTGTTAGGGGCTATCTGAAAAGTCGCAAAAGAGTATAAATTTTTAATAAAAATAAATGACGTCATGGAGGTGAAAGCAATGATATTTGACGAATATATAACACAGACAAAACGGTATGAAAAATATATGCCCGTAAGCAAAGCACCGAGCACAATTACAAAAGAACAGGCCGCGGAAGATCTGACCGAGTTGGCTTATCTTATAAACAATCGCTATTGCGGAAAGGAATATTGGGAAAAGCAAGGGATCGATTTTGATTTATGTTATAGAGAAATATCAGATTTTATCTCCGCTTGTGACGAAATATACATAAGTGACTTTTGCAGAAAAATACATTTGAGCTTCAATAAAGGCATTGTTGATAATCATTTTTCTTTTGCTTCGCCTTTGACGGGGCGTTTGGTCTTTTCTAAACAATATTCGGCTTATTTTGCGGATTTTGTTGTCGAAAAGGAAGAAGATGTTTTCAAGGTAATCAAAAGCGACGACGATACGGTTAAAATCGGTTCTGTTGTCAGTGGTGAGAATTGCTTTTACAAAACGCTTTCACCGAAAAACAGGAAATATTTTTTGGTGGGCTGCCGCTCATTTGACAACGTAAAATCTATTCAGTTAAATATTGATAATAAGCCCCGGGATATTTCTGTTCACAGGTGCAGAGCGATCGAAAAGCACGAACAATTCGATGTGTGCATGCAGTTAAAAACTCAGGATTCCGTCAATATATACCGTTCAAACTGCTGCGACTACGTGAACGGATTAAATGAAAAAACGGATTTTATTGCCTTAGGCGAAAAGCATAGAAATGATAAGATATTGGTACTGGACTACTTATCAAATCAAGGCGGCTACAACAGAATAACACGTGAATTTATTAAGGGTTTAAATGATTATGTTCATTGCGAGGAGCATTGCGCTAAATTGTTGTCACCCGTAACGGAAAACAAAGATTGTTACCGTGAATGGATAATAGAAAAGTCACAGCCTTACAATACCGAATCAGGAAAATTCAATGGAACGTTGATCATGCTTATAAACGGTGATACGGCTTCCTCGGGTGAAACTGCTGTTCTGTATGCCAGAAGCTTAAAGCACTTAATTCTTATCGGTGAAAATTCAATGGGCTGCAATACTTTTGGCAATGTGGCAAGTTACTCTTTGAAAAACTCAAAAATTATAGCGCGTATCCCCAATGTTATCAATCTGTGCGGTGATCCGGATGATTGTGCGGAGGGAAAGGGATTTACTCCCGATTATTGGGTCGACAGCACTGATGTGCAAAATGAGGTGCTGATGTGGATAAAGGAAAATTTTGACTTATGATAATTCCGAATATTCCATATTGATTTGTTTATTTTTTATTTGGAAATAGTATTAAATGGGTATTAGGGGCTATCTGAAAAGTCGAAATTTGCACAATTTACACTAATCTGCAGCTGTGACTGCTTTGTTGCTGCTGCATCGTGCAGCGGCTTTGTGCAGTCACTGTACCGCATCCATGCGGTAACGCTTTCTGCGTCAAAGAATGCATTGCGCTTTTCTACTTGAAATCGCCTCGCATTTGGTGAAATTGTACTAAATTGCTTTGTTTTCAGATACGCCCCAGTATAAAAACCAAACAGCCCATAAAAGGAGATCTTTATGTCGGAAAAAGGTAAAAAAAGCAGTGAAGCTATCCGGGAAGCGCCCCTGATCCAAGGGAACGAAAAGCCTATTTTAAAAAATAGCGAAGATTCCGATACAAAGGGCAAGCACAATAATATTTTCGACATAAATTCGACTGAAAAAAAGGGAGAAGAGCCTGCGCCGTTAAAGAGTGACGAGAAGGGCAGTAAAGTCGAAGAAAGCGAAAAGAGCAAGAGCGGTGAAGCAGCCCCCGAAAAGAACTTGCAGGAAGCTGCGGAAAGCGAATACATCTCCCCTCAATTCATTAAGACAGAGGAGCAAAAGCCCCTTAAACTGAAGCTTGCCCGCCATATCGCCGCAGGCGCTATGCTGATCCTGTCCCTTTTGGTGCTGATAATAAGCAGAGCAAGCCGCAGCTTTGCAGACTGGTTCTGCTTCAACATCTACCCTGTTTTTTCGGGAATAGGCTCCCGTATCTGGGGAGTATTTCCCTTTTCCTGCGCGGAGCTGCTGGTGGTACTTGTAATCGTTGGAGCGTTAACGGGGCTGGTTTTCCTTGTGCGGTATACAATAACTCACAAGGGGCAGCGGATAAAGGCATTTCTCAACGGCTTTTCCTGGGCGGAGCTGGTGGCTTCGGCGCTGTTTCTCACTGTTACTTTTAACTGTCTTGTGGGTTACAACCGCACACCTTTTTCTCAGTACAGCGGACTTACTTTGAGGCAGTACACCACTGAGGAATTGAAAGAGCTTACCCTTTCCCTGATAGAGCAAGCCAATGAGATCGCCGAAAGGGTGGATCTTGACAGCGAGGGCAGACCCGTGAAGCCCTATGATTTCAACAAATATGCGGTAAAAGCCATGGAAGCGCTGGGAGAAAAGTACGAGGTGCTTAAGACCTACTACCCTCAGCCAAAGGGAGTGCTTTGCTCGGGGCTTATGTCAAGCTTTAATCTTGCGGGGATATACTTCCCTGTTACGGTGGAGGCTAACTTCAATCAGGCAATGCCTGTTTCCTCACAAGCCTTTACTGCCTGTCACGAGCTTAGCCACTTAAGCGGTTTTATCCGCGAGGACGAAGCCAATTTTATCGCCTTTATGGCTTGCCGTGAGAGCGAAAGCACTTATTTCAGGTACAGCGGATATTTGGGAGCGCTGACTTATGCCCTCAACGCGCTGCACGGCGCAGTTTCGGGCGAGGAGTACAACGAGGTGTGCGGCAAGCTGTCGCCTGTTATTCTCAAAGAGTACGCTTATCGGAATGAGTATTGGTCGCCTTATCAGAAGAAAGTCACATATAAAGTGTCCTCGGTGGTGAATGATACTTATCTTAAGGCTAATAATCAGACGGACGGTACCAAGAGCTATGGTAGGATCGTGGATCTGATGTTGGCGGAGTATTTTGGGGATCAGTGAGGTTTATAAATAATTAGGGGCTGTGAAAATGCAGCCCCTTATTTTTATGCTCGCAGGGGAGTTGTGCCGGTTTGGGGGTCTCTCAGGGGAGTTGTGCTGATTTGGTTCTCTTGGGAAAGTTGTGCCGGTTTGAGTCTCTCAGAAAAGCGGTGCTGGTTTATAATTCTCTCAGGAAAGTTGTGCGAGTGGAAGCCCGCTTTTCGGGAAGTTGTGCGAGTGGTGACCCGCTTTTAAGGAAAGTTGGCGGTAATTTGCTGATTTAAAAAGAATTTCAAAATTCCCGAAATACAGCTCAATGGCGCAAGCGCCAAGAGCTGTATTTCGGGAACCGGACAAAATTTTCTCCGAAAATTTTGAGACTTCCGCAGGAAGTCATAACCTTCTTTGAAATTCGTGCTATCAGGGCAGTTGTGAGAGTGGAAACCCGCTTTTAAGGAAACAAGTGATAATTTTTCACCGCTTTTAAAGGTGTTGCGCTGATTTTTACGGCTTTCCCGAGAAACTTTGCATATAATAGGGGCTGTAAAAATCAGCACACCCCCTAAGAGCGGACTTCCACTCTCACAACTTTTCTAATAGCACGAATTTCAAAAATCAACTGAGTTCGAATTTTTTGCCCAGCTTTTCAAGCAAAAAATTCGAACTCAGTTAGATAAGAAACTTTTTAAATTTGCCCATTTTTTCAAGCAAATTTAAAAAGTTTCTGGTTTTGAAATTCTTTTTAAATCAGTAAATTACCACCAACTTTCCTTGAGAGAACCCAAATCAGCACCAAGTTTTCTTGAAATAACAAAAATTTGAACGAATTATTAAGGTAAATTTACAATACCAACATAAATTCCCCAAGTCCGCATAAAATGTACAAGACATTATATAAAACCCGGGGGAATCATGAAAAAATTCAAATCGCTAAAAAAGCATCTGTTCCTGCCCTTTGCGCTGTCTCTCGCCGTAGGCGGCGCGGTGTGCCTTGCCGTGCTTTTTCTATTTTCGCTTATAATGTGGGTATTGCAGCTCCCCATAGAGTGGAGCGGCTTTTTAGGTCTGCTGGCGCTGACTTTCGGCTGTTTTGCAGGGGGCTTTGCTTTGGGCAAGCAGAAAAAGCGTGAGGGCATAAAGCAAGGCTTGCTTTGCGGCAGCGGACTGCTTCTGATAAGCCTTGTATTGGGCTTTATCTTCGGAGACGTTTCCTTTGGCGGGATCGTGGGTAAAGCTTTGGTGTGCTGGTTAGCGGGCGCTGTCGGCGGCGTGTTTGGGGTAAATTAAAAGGGCTGTAAAAACACAGCCCCTTTTAAAAACATTCAAGATCAGTTCATATACTCCCCGCTGTACTCCAACAAGGTAACGCCCTTAACTCCGCTGACGGTCTTGAACCTTGCCGCTTCGGAGGTATCATTCTTGTTTACCTTTATCTCAATAGTAAGCTCGGTGTCCTCGCCCGAAATAGTCTTGCTTTTCAGCTTATACTTCATTCCCGACAGCATGGAATTCACCTGCTCCTCAGCGCTGTCCGAATAGCGCAATATCAGCAGATAGCTTTTCTTTTCCTTTTTGCAGAAATGGAGTACGATATACAGAACGGCAATAAGCGCCGTGCCCACCAGGGCGACGAAATAAAGCCCCGCGCCGCAGGTGAGACCCGAGGCAATTCCCCAAAAAAGAAAGCCTATGTCAAGCGGATCCTTTACCGCCGAGCGGAAACGGACGATAGACAGGGCGCCCACCATACCCAAAGACAGCACGATATTTGCGCTTATGGTCATTATGATAAAGGAAGTGATGACCGTTATCATTATCAGCAGAATGTTGAAGTTATCGCTGTAAACCACGCCCCTGTAAAAGAAGCGGTACACAAGATAGATGATAACGCCGCAAAGAGCTGCCGCTCCCATTGCCACCAGGATATGAGGGAGAGAAAGATTGGCAAGCTGGCTTGAAAGATCAAAGCTCTCGCCCAATTGCTCTCCTAAATTTTCTAAGATATTTTTTGACAGTAACTGCATTTTGACACCTCCGTCAGCTTATCGCTGCATAAAACAAATTTTGATACCGATTCCCTTGTAAGGGGTATTCCGCTAAGTAGTTCGCTGATGTATGAAGGGATAAAGCTGTCGTACTTTACCTCCAATATTATTTCTCCGCCGGTAAAGACGTTTATGAAATCAGCCTTGCTCCCTAAAGGATCTGCGTGTAGGGAGGTTTTCAGGCTGCTGTCAAAGGTTATCCGCACGTTTCCCGCAGGGCAGATGTAGGCTTCCCTCATATAGTCCACCAACACGGCGGGAGAAAGGGCGGTGAGCTTATCGGATAAATAAAACTCCTCGCCTGCCGTGCCGATATAGCTTTCTTTGCCAAAAAACTCAGCGTTTCCCTTCAGTATGCTTTGGTATTCCTCATAGGTCAGAGGAACGCTTCTTTTGCAGACCATTTCCCCTTTCTTTTCCTTAACTTCAAGACGTATCACCGAGGGGGACAGGCTGTAGTATCTTATGCGGTATTTTTTCCGCACGTCAAGCCCTAAAAGCTTATCGTTGTAGGCAGTGCGGAAAACGTCGTCAAAGTACAAGCTGGTTATTCGGTAAACGCCGTTGTCGCCGTGGGGATCGGGCCGCATTGCTGCCTTCAGGCGGCTGCGGAGAATGTGGTAATATCCCGAATTTATTATGTATTTCATTTCGTGGCGGTAGCGTTTCGGTACGCTGTTTTCTGCGGTCATGTCACTCCCCCTTTTTTATTATAATAACAAGTATAACATTTCAAAAGATATTTTGCAATATAAAATCACCAAATTTTACGGTCTGTGTTGACAAAATCTCACTTTTATGATAAAATAAGCTCAATACATACTAAACCGATGAGGAAAAGAAGTAACCGGGATAAACCCACAGAGAGCCCTTGGCAGGTGGAAAAGGGCGGCGTAATACGGCGAAATACATTTCCGAGTGATTTTGTGAGAAAGGGCGCTTGGCTTGCAGTAAAGCTATAAGCGCTGATTAGCAAAATACGGGTAAGCCCGTTACAGCTTAAAATGGTGAGGAATACTTTGAACTTTTTAAAGATTCGGGCTTTGAGAAGTATTTTTGTTTTTTCAAATTTCTTAGGAAATTCCCGCCGTTGATGAGGCGGCTTTTTTGCCGTAAAACGAGGTGGTACCGCGATAAATTCGCCCTCCGACAGATTATTCTGTTGGGGGCTTTTTGATATAGCTTGAAAGAAGGTGTTATCCGTGGGATTTGTTAAAAATTCCATCGATTACGGTAAATGCTCCGAAAAATAATTATAAAAGGAGTATTTATGATAAGAAAGGCAAATTTTGAAGATAAAGAACAGATAGTAAGGCTTTTTAAGCAGCTGCACCAATATCACTGCCAAATTTCTCCCCAAAAGCACATTATGCCAAGAGAGGGATTTTTTGAGGAAAGGATATCGGAGCTTTTGACCGAAAACGCAGAAAACAGCCCCATAATTCTGATAAACGACGACGGAGCAGTCAATGCCTACGCCCTTTTAAGAATTATTGACGTAAACGGCGAGGAAAAGGTTTCAAGAAAAGTGTGCTTTATCGACTGCTTTGGAGTTGACGAAAGAGAACGGCGTAAAGGGATAGGGAAAAGACTTTTCGAAGGCGTTAGGGAGTATGCGGTGACAAGGGGCTGTAACGCAATCCAGCTTGGAGTTGACACCGCAAACGAAAATGCAAGAGCCTTTTATGAAAAAATTGGTCTTTTGCCAAGAACAATAATTATGGCTCAAAATATTTGAGCTGAAAGGAGCTTTTATGATAAGAGTAGCCGAAATGAGTGATCTCGAACAGCTTTGCGCCCTATACAAGGAGCTTCATGAACATCATGTAAAGCTAAGTTCCGATCACTTCTGCATTCCTGACGATGATCTTTACCGTAACAATATGGTAGATATACTGAACAGCGACGAGTGGATAACACTTGTACATCAGGGCGAAGGCGGCTTGGACGGCTATGTGGTTTTCAAAGCCTTCAACACCACCCAGCCCGACGAAACACCCCGCAGGATCTGCCATATCCACCAGTTTACCGTGGCGGAAAATGCGCGCAGACAGGGCATAGGCAGAGAGCTGATGGACAAGGTCTGCGACGCGGCGCGCTCTATACAGTGCGATTGCGTAAGGCTTATCGTAAATTCAAATAATACGGACGCAGTGGCTTTTGACAGAGAAATGGGCTTTGTTGAAGATAAACTGCTTATGGAGAAAAAGCTGTAAAGAAACTCAAATTAGCACAACACTTCTAAATGCGGGCTGCCACACGCACAACTGCCTTGATAGCACGAATTTCAAAGAAGCGTATGACTTCCTGCGGAAGTCTCAGAATTTTCGAAGAAAATTCTGACCGGTTCTTAAAATAAAGCGGAGCGCCGCTTGCGGCGTGCCTCAAGGACGAGGCATTGTCTGCCCAAAGCGTTGACAGGACGTCAACGCCCAAAGCAGACAGTTGGAGTCTTTATTTTAAGAATTTTGAAATTCTTTTTAAATCAGTAAATTACCACCAACTTTCCTAAGAGCGAGTCACCACTCGCACAACTTTCTTAAGAGAACCCAAATCAGCACAACTTTCCCGGGAGCATGATAACAGAAATTACACCAAAAGAAAAATAAAAAAGACAGGAGAACAAAATGAAACTTTACGACGAATTAGTAGCAAGAGGCCTTATTGCCCAAGTCACCGACGAGGAAGAGGTCAGCAAAATGATAAACGAGGGCAAAGCCACCTTCTATATCGGCTTCGATCCCACCGCCGACAGCCTGCATGTCGGTCACTTTATGGCATTGTGCCTTATGAAAAGACTGCAAATGGCAGGCAACAAGCCCATTGCTCTTTTGGGCGGCGGCACAGGCATGATAGGCGACCCCTCAGGCAAGTCCGACATGAGAAAAATGCTTACCAAAGAGGACATTGATCATAACATAGAGTGCTTCAAAAAGCAGATGTCACGCTTTATCGACTTTTCCGACGATAAGGCGCTTATGGTGAACAACGCCGACTGGCTTTTAAATCTCAACTACGTAGATGTATTGAGAGAAGTGGGCGCCTGCTTCTCGGTAAACAAGATGCTCACCTTTGAGTGCTACAAGCAGAGAATGGAGAGAGGGCTTACCTTCCTTGAATTCAACTACATGATCATGCAGAGCTACGACTTCTATATGCTGTTCCGGAAGTACGGCTGTAATATGCAGTTCGGCGGCGACGATCAGTGGGCGAATATGCTGGGCGGTACCGAGCTTATCAGAAAGAAGTTAGGCAAGGACGCTCACGCAATGACCATTACCCTGCTCCTCAACAGCGAGGGCAAGAAAATGGGCAAGACTGAAAAGGGCGCAGTATGGCTTGACCCCGAAAAAACTCCCCCCTACGAATTTTTCCAGTACTGGAGAAACGTGGCGGACGCAGACGTTATCAAGTGCCTGAAAATGCTGACCTTCCTGCCTATTGAGGAAATTCAGGCTATGGAAAGCTGGGAGGGCAGCCAGCTCAACAAGGCTAAGGAGATACTCGCTTTTGAGCTTACCAAGCTGGTACACGGCGAGGAGGAAGCGGGCAAAGCTTTAGAGGCGGCAAAGGCTCTCTTTGGAGGAAAGGGCGTCAGCGACAATATGCCAGAGTATGTTCTTGCTGCCGAAGATCTTACCGAGGGCAAGATAAACATTGCGGATCTGCTGGTAAAATCGGGCTTGTGTCCTTCAAAGCGCGACGCAAGAACTGTTATACAGCAGGGCGGAGCAAGCGTTGATGACAGGAAAATTTCCGACCCTGCAGAGATGATCGAGATAGGGGATTTTGTTGTTGTCAAAAAGGGCAAAAAGAGCATGATGAAAATAAAAAAGCAATAAAAACGCGCAACTTTACTGATAGCACGAATTTCAAAAATCGTTCGATATTAGAGTTTTGCCCGGTTTTTCAAGCAAAACTCTAATATCGGACGGATAGCAAACTTTGATTAAATTTTCACAGTTTTTCAAGAAAATTTAATCAAAGTTTGCGGTTTTGAAATTCTTTTTAAATCAGTAAATTACCGCCAACTTTCCTTAAAAGCGGGCATCTATCAGCACGGCTTTCTTGAGAGAACCCAAATCAGCGCCGAGTTTACTTGAAGCGAAAAAAGTATCAATACAAACCTACAGGCAACCCACAACACGAAAGGAAACCAATATGAGTACAGAAAACGGCTTACAGGAGCTTTATTCCAACAAGGACAGCGATATTCTGAAAAAGTATATCAATAAGCACTACGGAAAAACACAGTCCTTTTACCGCGACTACTCCTCCACCGGCGTTCACCCCGACATCGCCATAATACCGCCGAATTTGGCAAAGCCCTTTTACACTTTGGTAACAACGGGCTTGGGCGCGCATAAGATAGATCCCTCCACCGGCATGCCGCTGAACATAAAGTCAGGTTTTTATGAAAGGGTGGAATTTGTCATGACCCTCAACAAAAGCTGGCCTTTGGACGAAAAGACCGAGGAGATATATTGGCCCCTCCATTTGCTGAGAGACGCGTCAAAGTTAGCGGCGGAAAAGAACTGCTGCTTCGGTGAGCTTCCCGTGATCGAGATGAAGAAATTCTACGATCCTATGAATAAGTTTATCGGCGCGCTTTTAGTGGAGCCTGAGGTGGATATTTCCGATGATGATAAGCCCTGCAAGCTGTCCGACGGCAGCAGTGTGAAATTTTTACAGTTCATTCCGCTGTTTAAGGAAGAGATCAGACACAGAAAGGAACACGGCGGAGATCGGCTTTTTAAAGGGCTGAAGAAAAATCTGGATCTGGTCTACTGCGTGGATCCTGAAAGAAGATGCGTATTTTAATACCTGTTTTAAAAAGCAACCAAGCTGCTTTTTAAACACTCTGCCGCAACAGCAGCAGAGCGAGAGAGCAAAGCTTCTTCGGGTATTGGTTAAACATACATACCCGCCGCCTTTGGCAGTTCTTCGGCAAAGCCGAAGGATTTTGACAGCCAATTTTATCTGCTGTCAAAACGGGTATTGGTATAAAGCCGCAAAGCTATTCAACAATAAAAAACAAGGAGCGTTTTAAGGTTATGAAACCCTTTGACGATAAGAATAAGAATGACAATAACGATCATTCACAAGGCATAGCTCCCGAAATGTACAGCCGGGAAGAAATGGAAACGGTGGAAAATTTTGTGTATGACAGCTTTGGAGAGTTCAACAATGTGTTTCACGAAATAGTTTCCCCCGATATACATGTTGATGTGCTGTTTATTCCCCCCGATGAGGACGAGGGCAGAGATTACTACACTCTTGTGACTATGGGAATGGGAGCCCATAAAATGAACGTGCCGCCGGAATTGGCGGAATATGAGCTTGAAAGGGCAGAGCTGCTTATAACTCTGCCAAAGGATTGGGTGATCCCCTCACAGGACGAGACCTGGTATTGGCCTATCCGACTGCTGAAAAGCACCGCAAGATTGCCTATCGCCTGCGATACCTGGCTGGGCTGGGGACATTCGGTGGATAATCAAAGCTCCTATGCGGACAACACAGACTTATGCGGCGCACTGCTGATCGAGCCTATGACAGGAGACGGCAATGTATGCGAGCTTCCAAACGGAGAGTCGGTGAACTTTTATCAGCTTATCCCCATTTACCGCGAGGAAATGGAGTATAAGATCGAACACGGTACTGATGAGTTGCTGAAGCTTATGGAAGACACAAGCTTTGTGGTGGATATTAAGAGAAGGAATACAGCGGAAGGCACAGACAAAAAATGACCCATATATATTTTATCAGACACGCGCAGTCCGACCGCACCTTTCAGCAGGAACAAAGCCGCCCCTTAACGGCGGAGGGCATATCCGATTCCGAAAAAATCACAGAGATATTAAAGGACAAGGGCATAACCCATATCCTTTCAAGCCCCTACAAGCGCACTCTTCAAACAGTGGGCAGCCTTTCCAAAGCCTTGGGAATAAATATTGAAACCGATGAGGATCTCAGAGAGCGCAATGCGGGAAAATGGCATGGGGACAAGTTTTTTGATTATGTGAAACAGCAGTGGGATAATTTTGATTATGCGTCCGAGGGCGGCGAAAGCCTGCATCAGGTGCAAAGCCGCAATATCAGCGCGGTAAACAGGGCTTTGGAAAAGTTTAAGGGCGAAACAATAGCCATATCCACCCACGGAACAGCTCTAAGTACAATATTAAATTACTATTATTCCGATTACGGCTATGAAGAATTTCTCAAAATAGCAGATCTGATGCCGCTTGTTATTAAGCTGACCTTTGACGATGAAAAAAGATGCATTGAGGGAAAGATGATTTTTTCTGTGAATAAAAAGTATGAATAAAATTTAAATCTGAAAAATTACCGCAGCTTTCTTGACAGCACGGATTTATTTTTTATAAGGAGTTATAAATGAGCAAGGGCTACAACAACCGACCAACAGGCAATCCCAAAACCCAGCCAAGACAGAAAAAGGTAAGAGAAGAGGACTACACAAGGGATAACGAGCAAAGAGAAATTGCCGCAAAAAACAGAACTCCCAAAAAAGACCCCAGAGCAAAGCTCCCCGCCACCGTCGCCGAACAGCTTGCAAAGCTCAAGGAGAGAGGCTGTATAGTGGAGGACGAGGAGTTCGCCCTTGAAACTCTTACCAATATCAACTACTTCCGCCTGGCGCACTATTTTTCGCTGTATCTGCAAAAGGACGGCAAGTACAGAGAAGGCACAAAATTCAATGACGTGCTGTTGGTTTACGACTTTGACCGCAAATTCCGTTCTCTTTTAATGGGAACGCTGGAGGAGATCGAAATAGCTTTCCGCGCCCACTGCTCCAACTACCACGCCATAAAATACGGCGCTACGGGGTACCTCAATGCTGATACCTTCAGCCACGTCCACAACCATAAGTCCTTTCTCTCACGCATTAGCAGGCTGGTGGAGAGCAACGAGGACAGCGAAATGGTTCAGCACTATCTGAAAAAGCATGCAGGGCAGTTCCCCTTATGGGTGATTATGGAATTGTTCAGCTTCGGCGGTCTCAATCTGTTTTATGCCGATCTTAAGCCAAGCGACAAAATGGATATTTCAAAAAAGCAGTACAATACATCTTCGGGCGATCTGGAAATGAAGCTGCACAGAATGTCCGATCTGCGCAACCACTGCGCCCACTACCACAGGCTTTACGATTGGGAAATGGGGGATATCCATTCCAGTGAAGGCACGGTTTTTGAATATATACTTATTATGAAAGAGCTGTACAGGCAGCCTTTCAAATGGCGCGACGGATTTTTGCGGCAGTTCAGGCGGCTGTATTACGATTACAAGGACGTGGTGGAATTGTCTATGCTGGGATTTCCCGAGGATTGGTTGGATATTTTGTCGGAGGAGAAGAGCGGGGATAAATCTTGATAAAAAATGGGGCTGTAAAAAGACAGCCCCTCTATTTATGCTCCTAAGAAACTTCGTGCTGATTTGGGTTCTCTCAGGAAAGTTGTGCTGGTTTGGGTTTTCTCAGGGAAGCTGTGCTGATTTGGGTTTTCTCAGGGAAGCTGTGCTGGTTTGGGTTTTCTCAGGGAAGCTGTGCTGATTTGGGTTTTCTCAGGGAAGTTGTGCTGGTTTGGTTCTCTCAGGAAAGTTGGCGGTAATTTACTGATTTAAAAAGAATTTCAAAATTCCGAAAAAGAAGCTCAATGGCGCAAGCGCCAAGAGCTTCTTTTTCGGAACCGGACAAAATTTT
>JAAVIE010000065.1 GCA_014799325.1 Oscillospiraceae bacterium | reverse complement strand
TTGGCGGTATTGACTTACAGCCCTCTGACGACCTTGGCTTTCCTGTTGTAAAGAATATTTTCGACCTGCCCCAAAAGCCCGATGTTGTAGTGGACTTTTCCCACCCCTCTGCATTGGAGGACGTTTTGTCCTACTGCAAGATGAAAAATGTTCCTGCTGTAATTGCCACCACAGGCTACACCGATGAGCAGATAGATGAGATAAAGGCGGCGGCAGGACAGATACCTATATTTTTCACCTTTAACCTTTCCCTTGGAATAAATCTCTTGGCTGACCTGGCACAAAGGGCGGCGCAGATTTTGGGTGTGCAGTTTGATGTGGAAATTGTGGAAAAGCACCACAATCTCAAAAAGGACGCCCCCTCGGGAACGGCTCTGATGCTTGCTGAATCGGTAAACGAGGTGTACAAGGGCGAAAAGAAATACGTTTACGACCGCCACAATGTGAGAAAAGCGAGGGAGCGCGAGGAGATAGGCATAAGCTCCATAAGGGGCGGCACTATCGTGGGCGAGCATGATATTATTTTTGCAGGTCATGACGAGGTCATTACCCTTTCCCACTCGGCGCAGTCAAAGGATGTTTTCGCTGTGGGCGCGGTCAATGCGGCGGTGTTTTTGAAGGACAAGAGCGCGGGACTTTATGACATGAAAGACCTGCTTAAAGAGTGATCGATATTTTACACCTCTTTAAAATCAGCTGTAAATCTTTGCGGTGATTTTAAAGGGGTTAATATTTGTTGAGGACATAGTTTAAAAATGAAGGATAAGAAGAAAGAATACTTATTTGAATCTGTGCCTATCACAAAAGCGGTGCTTACCTTGGCTATCCCCACCGTAATAAGCGCCTTGGTGACAGTGCTGTACAATTTAGCGGACACCTACTTTGTGGGAATGCTGAACGACCCCATACAAAACTCCGCCGTTACCCTTGCCGCGCCCTTGCTGCTGGCATTTAACGCTGTCAACAACCTTTTCGGCGTGGGAACTTCAAGCATGATGAGCCGAGCCTTGGGAGCAAAGGACTTTGAAACGGTGAGCAAAAGCTCCGCCTTCGGTTTCTACTGCTCATTGTTTTTCGGTATAGTGTATTCGGTGGTGTACACCCTGTTCAGCGGCTCATTTCTCACAATGTTGGGCGCGGATCCGCAAACTGCCCCTGCCACTGCTGAATATCTGAAATGGACGGTAACATTCGGCGCCGCTCCTGCTATTCTTAACGTTGTAATGGCGTATCTTGTGCGATCCGAGGGAGCAACGCTTCACGCAAGCATCGGCACCATGAGCGGCTGTATCTTAAATATGATTCTTGACCCCTTTTTTGTTCTGCCTTGGGGACTTGATATGGGCTCTGCGGGCGCGGGACTTGCTACCTTTATCTCTAATGTATTCTCCTGCGGATATTTCTTTGTGCTTATCTTTGTAAGGCGTAAAAAGACCTATGTCTGCATTGATCCCAAAAAGTTCGGCTTCAGGAAAAACATTGTCCTTGGCATTTTTGCGGTGGGCATTCCCGCTTGTATACAAAATCTGCTGAATGTTACGGGAATGACGGTGCTGAATAATTTTACCGCCGATTTCGGACCCGATGCCGTGGCGGCAATGGGAATAGCCTACAAGGTGAATATGGTCCCTATGAATATCTCCTGGGGCTTCACCCAGGGAATAATGCCGCTTGTAAGCTATAACTTTTCCAGCGGCGGTTATACACGAATGAAAAAGTCTGTTTTCCTTGCCGCTAAGATCTCAATAGGCTTTTTGGCGGTTGTTGCGGCGGTTTTCTTTATATTCTCAAATGGCGTTATTTCAATGTTTATGGAGAATCCCGAGGTCATAAAATACGGCGGCGCGTTTTTAAAAGGTATGTGCTTGGGGCTTCCTTTCCTTTGCCTTGACTTTTTGGCGGTCAATGTTTTCCAGGCATGCGGAATGGGCGGTAAGTCCCTTATTTTTGCAGTCATGAGGAAGATCGTTTTAGAGATACCTGCGCTGTTTATTCTGAATGCGCTGTTTCCGCTGTATGGGCTGGCTTATTCGCAGCTGGCAGCGGAGGTTGTGCTGGCTGCGGCGGCGGTTGTGGTGCTTTTAAGAATTTTTAAAAGGCTTGACAATAAAGGCAATGTTAAAAAGCTTCAATAAAAGAGTCTTTCTGCAACTTTATTTGCTCTGAATAAACGCCCGCATATACGATAAAATATCAATATGGTTGACATTGTATGGCAAATGTGGTATAATTGCAGTATGGGAAATGAGTGATTGAATTGGCAACAACACCTACTCAAATCAGAATAGACGAAATGACAAAAGCCGAAGCTACACAGCTTTTAAACGGATTGGGAATGACCCTTTCCGAAGCGGTCAATTTGTTTTTAAAGCAAGTCATACTGCGCAGGGGCATACCCTTTGATATTGCTTATCCCGAAACGGTCCGTGAGTTTAAACCCGAAGTTATCGAAGCTATGGAAGAAGCAAAGTGTATAAGCCGCGATCCCGATATGAAACGGCATCATAGCTTTAGTGAAGCTATGGAGAAGTAGCTTATGTTTGATGAAAAAAGCTTACAGTTGTTGGCAAAAGATATTGATAACATTATCATAACAAAGCACGCGAGAAAACGTTTATCGGAACGCGGTATAAAATTTGATGATATATTTAATGTTATTTTGAAAGGCGAAATTATAGAGAAATATCCTAATGATTATCCTTTTCCAAGCTGCCTTAAATTGGGTTTGTCCATACACAATGTTCCTCTTCATATATGTATTGGATTGGGAGATAATAAGATTTGGATTATAACAGGATACTATCCCTCCTCAGACGAATGGGAAAGCGATTTAAAAACGAGAAAGGCGGTAAATTGATATGACTTGTTTTTACTGCAAAGGCGAAATGGAAGAAACTACCACAACACACGTTGAAGAGATCGGCGAGTGTGTGATCGTTATCAAACACGTTCCCTGCTATAAATGCAAAAAGTGCGGAGAGATTGCATATACAGGCTCTGTAATAAAACGCTTGGAAGAGATTACCGAACAGCTTGAAAAATCTCTTACCGAGGTGGCGATAGTCAACTATTCTGTTGCGTGATTTTGATTAAATATATTTTAGCGGGGCTGCTTTTTCGGCAGCCCCGCTTATTTTTATAATATCACTTTGGCTCCTCCTCCAGCCAATAAACATTATAAATACCGATTGCCTCTGTTTCCAATTCACTGAAATCAAATTCATACCTGTAAAATCCGCAGATAACGGATTCTGTGTCCTCGTCCCATTCAATATAATCGTGCTTGAGAGCCGTTTCCGTCCATTCGGGGGGAGGAGTATCAATGACATCGCAATAACCGTTAAACACGCGGTATATGGTACCGTCCTTCACTGCATAAAACTGATCGGTGCCATAATAGCTGTCGCTTAATCCCCTCTTGACTAAAAGAGCAACGTCATCGGCAGTCACAAACAGCGCGGGCAAAAGCTCGTTGTACTCATTCTCCGTCATTGATGCAAAATACAAGCTCTCGTCGGGAACGATACAGCCTATATATATCTCATTTTGATAGATCAGGATCCTTAAATTGCAGCTGATCTCGGTGTTGAGGTAGTCTATATTGTCGGAAGATGAACTTCCCGAGCGGCTCACATATTCCCCTACAAGATAAACGGCATAATCCCTTTCACGGATCATGTTGAACATAACCCTCGGAAGTCCTCCTGCCATGACCGCTTTGGTCTTGTCATAAAAGTCGCCCTCAAATTCCCTTAAATCGATCTCGGGAATATTTACGTCTTTAATAAAGGAATATTTTTCTATATCGGTCTCAGAAGGGTCTTCTTGTGTAACGATCTCATATGACACAATATCAAATACGCTGAAATCAAAGACATATTCACGGTCAAGCATTGCATCGGTGATAACGCAATTATGGGGGTCGCCGACGTCATACTGAATATCCGATTCTTTATAAGCGCCGCTTATATATTCGGCTTGGTATGAATGACTTGTTGAGCATAGATAAAGAGCGTTGTTCTTCACTCCGAAAAACTGTGTGCGGGCTATAACGCTGTCGTTCTCGATAAGCCTTGCCAAAATTATCTGATGATCGCCGAAATCCGCTATTGAGGTAAATTCCCCGATATATTCTTTCTCCAGCATATACAAAAATTCTGCGGTATCTTCCCTTTCTCTGAACAAAAATGCTCCCCCTTCGTCAAAAGCAAGGGAGGAAACCACTTCCCCGTTCTTTTGCAAAACTAACCTAAATCCGAAAAGAGCTGTCATTTTGTCGGGGTATACTCTGCCGTCGGTGAAAAGTCCGTAGCCTATAAGGGAAAGGTCAAGGTCTCCGCATTTTTTTGTGTCAAGAATTGCCTTGGTTATTATCCTTTCTTCTCCGCCGCCGTAGCCGCTGTAAATAGTCTCGTAAGCGTCGTCTATATTTGGCAGATATGAAAAGTCAATGACAGGATATCCCGAAATATCGGTCTCCTCCCACATATCCCGGAATTTCTTTTCGTCTATATCTTTTATGGCAGTGTAGGTTATCGGAGTTTCGTTGGGATCAACAGAGGGTATGGTGCTGTTTGTGGGATCCTGAACGGTGATCTCGGTATCCCCGGTGCCCAAGGGATCAACAGGCGGCTTTTCGTTTATGAACCGTGAGCCGAGAATAGCCGCCGCGGTTATTGCCAAAGCGGCTGCGGCATAGGAAAAGAGCTTGGCATAGGAAAAGGTTTTCTTCTTTCCGCTTACCGTGACTATCTTTGCGGACTGATAGGGGGTTTCCTTTTCCTTTGTGGGTTTTTGGCTTACGTCATTTTTTGCCGCCTTTTGGAGCGCCCTTTTCCCCGATTTTTCCTTTGCCCTTTCGGCTGCCATATCCGTGATAAATTTTTCGTCTATATCGGACAGGAGCGTTATAAATTTGTTTTCGGGTTTATTCTCATTCATCTTACTCAATGTCAAAGCCTTCTTTCTTTAAATATTCCTTTAGCGCTCTGCGTGTTCGGGAAAGATTGACGGAGATCACATTTTCGCTGCTGCCGTATCTTTTAGCCAAGTCGCCCACGCTTTCGCAGAACCAGTATCTTCCCAAAAATATACGCCGCTTTTTGTCGGAGAGCTTTTCCAAAAAACTGTTTACGGCGTTCATAAGCTCTTTTTTGTCGGTTTCCCGCTCGACCATATCATCGCTGATAAAAACATCTTCCGCCTCCTCCAACACTTCGGAAAAGCAGTCCCGCTTTTTTCGGTGATAGAATCGATATCTGTCCAAAGCAAGGTTGCGGGCGATCTTTGCAAGATAGGCGGAAAGGGAATTGGGCTTTTGGGGAGGAATGGTGTTCCACGCTCGGAGCATTGTGTCGTTGACGCATTCCTTGGAATCCTCGGCGCTGTTCAGTATGTTGTTGGAAACTGTGTAGCAGAGACCGCCGTATTTTCGGTAGGCGAATTCTATGGCAGACTCGCTGCGGTCAAGGAATTTGTTTACTATCTCCTGATCTTCTTTATCTTTACTTTTTTTATCTGCAATTTCTGCGGCTTCGTTTTCTTTTTCAAATTCTTTATCCTCAGTTTCCCTATTTTCCATTTTTCCGCCCCCTTTCTTTTTTGTCTTTTTAATTAAGACGAGGTTTTTTAAAAATCTTATCAAAAATTTTTAAAATTTTCAAGTATTTTTTAATGTATAATGTTGATCTGCCTATTGACATATCAAAAATAATGTGATATTATAATTATGCTCTAATCGGAGCATAAATGGAGGATAAAATGGAAACAAACGAAAAAGTATCAGTTAATATGAACATAGCCACCCTATCGCAGATAGATCTGCTGATAGACAAGGGCTACTACTCCAACCGAAGCGACTTTATCAATCAGGCAGTAAGACAGGTATTGGACGGCAAAAAGTCCATTGTGGAGGAAGAGGGCAGACAACAGAAGAATCTTGATTTCAGCTGGTTTATCGGAATTATGTCCCTTGACAGGGGAGAACTGCTGAAGGCAAAGGAAAAGGGTGTTAAAATAAACATTAAAGGCTACGGTCTTTTGTGCATTGACGAAAAGCTGGACGGACTTGTCATTGAAAATGTGGAAAGCATCAGCGTTAGGGGAAAGGTCAAGTGTTCCGATAAGATAAAAAAGCATTTCGGAATATAGAAAAACAGGTATATTTTTGTATTATATCGCTTATGGACAAATCATCTCAAAAGTGGTATAATCTACAAGTAAAAACAACAGATATGTGAAAGGAGAACTATATGCAAGTCAAAAAAAGCGGCTATCTTGAAAAAATAAGACCCGCCGCAAAAAAATTAGTGCAGCTTTTGTGTGATAAATACGACTACTGCTCTTTGCTGGGCGTTGACAGCGACAGCAATTTCTATCAGGTTTCCGCCAGAGGAGTGAATATAAGCCCCAGATCCTTGTACAACAAAAGGGGCTTTGTTATCCGCGTTTTCGACAAAAGCGGACAGGCTGAATATTCCTTTAACGAATTGACAGAGGAACTGATTCCCGAAATTGTCAAAAAGGTAGACGAAGCGGTAAAGCTTTACGAGGGTGAAAATATCGGCATTCCAGAAGACAAGCCCCTGACCTTTGACAAGTCCACCGAATATGAGATCGATCCTAAGGAGGTGGGCGCGGAAAAGATTATCAGCCGTATTTCCAAGCTGAGAGAAACAGCTATTGCCAAGGACGAAAAGATAATAGACTGTCTGTGCGGCTTTGAATACCGCAAATATTCCAATATCTTTATAAGCAGAAACCGAGACCTGACACAGAACGTTATGTGGGCTACCTCTGTAATGGCAGCCATAGGCAAGGACGGTGACAATTTACAGCAGGGCTACAAGGGCTTTTCTGTTTCGGGCGGCGCGGAAGTCCTGGACGAGCTTGAAAAGAACCTTGACACCGTTGTAAATATTACTCTTGAAATGCTTACTGCCGAGCCTATCACTCCCGGCGAATACGAGTGCATCTGTGAGCCCGAGGTTACGGGAATGATCGTTCACGAAGCCTTCGGCCACGGCGTTGAAATGGATATGTTCGCTAAGGACAGAGCTCTTGCAAAAAGCTATATAGGAAAACAGGTGGCTTCTCCCCTTGTTACCATGCACGACAGCCCCTGCGCCGTAAATCAGACAGCAACCTATTTCTTTGACGATGAGGGTGTGGAAGCTCATGACACACTTGTTATAGACAAGGGCATTTTAAAGGGCGGTTTCTGTGACGCAAAGAGCGCATTGTGGCTGGGCACAGAATCCACAGGCAACGGCAGACGTGAAAGCTATGAGAGAAAAGCCTATACCCGCATGACCAACACCTATTTCCTTGAGGGCAATGACGAGGTTGAAGATATGATAGCTTCCGTCAAGGACGGTTTCCTGCTTTCCACTCCCAGCAGCGGTATGGAGGATCCCAAAAACTGGGGCATTCAGATGATGGTCAGCATGGCAAAGGAGATAAAGGACGGAAAGCTTACGGGAAAGGTGTTCGCCCCCATAGTTATGACAGGCTATGTTCCCGATCTGCTGAAATCTATCAGCATGATGAGCAAGACCTCCGAGCTGTGCGGTTCGGGCATGTGCGGCAAGGGCTATAAGGAGTGGGTCAAGGTGTCCGACGGCGGTCCTTATATCAAGGCTAAAATTTCTTTGGGTTAATGGGAGGTGACTTTGATGATAAATAAAATAATCGACATACTTGACGAGCTTAAGTCGGAGGGTATTGAAAAATACCTTATCACCAAAACCGAAAAAAGCAGCAGCGAGTTGTTTTTCATAAAGAAAAAGCTGGACGTTCGCCGCAGTAAGAATGTTATTGATTACAATGTAACAGTTTACCACGATATCGAAAAGGACGGCGTAAAGCTGAGAGGAAGCACAGGCGCAGACATATTCCCCTCTATGACAGATGAGGAGATCAGGGAAAAACTGAAAGAAGCGTATTTTGCCGCGCAGTACGCCGCTAACCCTTTCTTCGAGCTGGTTCAGGGAGACGGCAAGGCGGTTGTTGACAATTCAGTTAAGCATCAGTCCACTGAGGAAGCTGCAAGAGCTATGGCAGGTGCGCTTTTCTCCGTTGACAATGACGATGAGGCATTTATAAATTCCGCCGAGTTTTTTGCGGTAAACGAAACGCGCCGCATAGTCAATTCAGACGGCGTTGACGTTTCCTTTAACAAGTTCAATTTAAACGGCGAATTTGTAACACAGTGCAAAACCGAAGAGGACGTAGAGCTGTATTACAGCTTTGAATACGACGAGGTAAACGAAAAGGCTCTTGCTGAAAAGGCAGCCGAGGGCATAAAGGCTGCAAAGGACAGATCTGTCGCAAAACGCTGTCTTGCAAGCGGAAATTATGATATTATTCTGAGCGGAAACGAGCTGGCAACCGTTCTGAGCTATTATACCGACAAGTCCAATGCTTCTTATATTTATTCCAAGTACTCGGACTATGAGGTAGGAACAGAAACACAGGGCGATGAGGTAAAGGGTGAAAAGCTGAACATCACCTGCATTGCCACACAGCCTTACAGCGACGAAGGAATAAAGATGAGCGATCTCAAGCTTGTTGAAAACGGCACCTTGAAGGCGATACACGGCGTAAACCGTTTCTCGCAGTATTTAGGTATCGATCCTACGGGATTTTATGAGAAGATCAGGCTTGACGCAGGCACACAGTCTGTTGAGGATATGAAGAAGAAGCCCTATTTGCAGGCGGTGAAATTCTCCGATTTCCAAATGGACGCATTTACAGGACATTTCGGCGGCGAGATACGCCTGGCTTATCTCTTTGACGGAGAAAAGATCACCAAGATCACAGGCGGTTCTATAAACGGAATTATCACAAAGGCGCACAAGAATCTTGTATTTTCCAAGGAGCAGTATTCCGACAGCCATTACGAAGGACCTTTGGCGGTTAGAATTGAGAATGTGGCTGTGGCAGGCAGCGTGTAATTAAAGCCAAATTCAGCACAACACTTCTAAAAGCGGTGAAAAATTACCACTTGTTTCCTTGAAAGCGGTGAAAAATCACCACTTGTTTCCTTGAAAGCGGGTCATCACTCGCACAACTGTCTTGACAGCACGAATTTCAAAAAGTCGCAGGATTTCCAACGGAAATCCTGCGCGGTTCCGAAAATAAAATGGAGCGGAATGCAATGGAGCGGAGTTTTATTTTCGGAATTTTGAAATTCTTTTAAATCAGTAAATTATCACCAACTTTCCTGAGAGAACCCAAATTAGCGCAACTTTCTTAAGAGAACCAAAATCACAACAAAACTTATTAAAGAAAAGGGAGAGATAAAATTGGCACAAATACCTGTAACCAACGGCACAGTTTGCCCAAACTGCGGCAAAAGGCTGTCCGACAGCAATCAAAATAAATACCTTTACGGCAGCCCCATACGTTTTTGCAAAAAGTGCAAGGGAGCATACATTGATAAATGCTATCATGAGATCGCGGTAGACGGATTTCCGCCCTCGGAAATGAGCGCAAAAACAGGCTTAAAATCCGCTTTGGTGGGTCTTATAATGGCTGTGGCAAGCGGGGGAATAGCTATAACAGAGATCATATATTCAAACCATATTCATACGATTTTCCCTATTTTGGTAATAGCGGGAATAGGTATGATAATAGTGGGCATAATTGATTCTATCAGGGTCAAAACAGGCTCAAAGGCTAAGTCCTTGGAGAGGTACAGACAGGAATCTATTCAGAGGCTGAGGGATCCTAATTATGCTATGCAGCTTAAAGAGCTGGGTTATAATGTGCCTGAGGAATTTTTGCCCCAGGGGTATGGGGTGCCTGTGCAGCAGGATATGCAGGGTCAGCAGTTTTATCAACAGGGTCCGCAGGCTTTTCCGCAAAACGGCGGAGTGCAGTGGCAGCCGTACCAGCAGGGGCAGCAGTTTCAGCCTTATCAGCAGAATGATGGGCAGGGGCAGACGGTTCAGCAGGATCAGCAAAATGTGCAAAATCAGCAGAATGATATGAATCAATAATTTTTCTTAGACTAAAAATAAGGGGCTGTTAAAAACAGTCTCTTATTTTTATGCCGCACACATTATTTTACTAACATCTTTACAAACTCCCCCAAATATGGTAAAATACAAGCATTGAACAGAAAAAGGAAATGATTTAATAAAATATGGAACTAAACATCGTATTAGCAGAGCCCCAGATCCCCCAAAACACAGGAAACATAGCCCGCACCTGCGCAGTTACGGGGGCAAGGCTCCACCTGATAAAGCCATTGGGCTTTGAGATAGACGACAAAAAGCTGAAACACGCGGGGCTGGACTATTGGCATTACCTTGATATAAGCTATTATGACGGTTTCGGAGACTTTTTCGGGAAAAATCGGGGAGAATTCTTCTATTTCTCCACCAAGGCGGTAAACACATACAGCGAGGTTAAATACCCCGATAAATGCTATATAGTGTTCGGCAGAGAGGACAAGGGACTGCCCGAAGATCTGCTGTACCGCAATCAGGATCACTGCGTCAGAATACCCATGATAGACGAGATGAGAAGCCTTAATCTGTCCAACAGCGTGGCGATAGGAGCTTATGAGGTATTAAGGCAGTGGGGATTCCCCGAGCTTCAAAACCGCGGACAGCTCACAAAATACGTTTGGAAAGCCGAAAATAAAACTTAAAGGAACAAACCAAATGAAACTATTGTTTTTGATTGGAAACTCCGCTGTGGGAAAAATGACAGTGGGGCAGGAGCTGATGAAAATAACGGATCTGCGCCTGTTTCATAATCACATGTCCATTGAGCCGATTATTGAAATTTTCGGATATTTCAACAGAACTGCCGTTAACCGTATGAGAGAAGTGATTTTTGAGGAGTTTGCCGCTTCGGATAATTATGGAATGATCTTCACATATATGTGGGCGTTTGACAAACAGTCAGATTGGGATTATATAGAGCATGTCAAGGAAATTTTCAGGCAAAAGAACAGCAATGCCGAATTTTATTATGCGGAGCTTGTTGCTTCAAAAGAAATACGGCTGCAAAGAAACGTCAGCGAAAACAGGCTAAAAAACAAGGCTTCAAAAAATGATATTGACGTTTCAAATCAGCGTCTGCTTAACGATGACGAAAAATATCGGCTTGAAAGCTATGAAGGTGAAATTCCCTTTGAGAATTATATTAAGATAGATAATTCAAATCTTTCGCCCCGAGATGCTGCAAAGCAAATAAAGGAGTTTTTTAATTTATAACCATATAATATCACAGGAAGGAGCAAAAACATGGCAAAGGTAAAAATCATCACCGACAGCGGCTGCGACATTTCCAAGGAGGACGAGGCACGTTATAACATCGACATTATGAACTTCGATATCACACTGGGCAACAGGTCTATTATCGAACGCGTTACCTACACTGCCGAGGAATTTTTGGAGCTGGAGGCAAATTCCGAGGATCTGCCTAAAACAAGCCAGATAACAGTTCCCCGCTTCGAGGAGAAATTCAAGGAATGCGTAAGAGAGGGCTGGGAGGACGTTATCGTGGTTCTCATCAACTCCACAGGCTCCAAGACCTATGACAATGCGGTACAAGCCTATCATATGCTCAAGGACGACGGAGAAACAGGCAATACCAGCTTTCATATCATAGACAGTCACTGCTACTCATTAGGCTACGGCTATCCCGTTGTGGAAGCGGCTCGTAAGCTGGAAGCGGGTCAGAGCTGCAAAATGGTGCTGGGCTTTATGGAGGATTGGTTCAACTGCTGCGAAATTTATATTATCGGCTTTGAGCTGCGCCACATGAAGAAATCGGGAAGAATTAGCGCGGCTGCCGCTTTCCTGGGTGAAATGCTGTCATTGAAGCCCGTTATTTCCCTTATTGACGGTGAGAGCAAGGTAGTCAAAAAGTGCAGGGGCGAAAAAGCCGCCGTTACTGCCGCAGTGGATTATATCAGTGAAAGAATGATACCTCAGACGCCCTGGCATCTGCTCACCACCACCAACCCCGATATGGAGGAGCTTTTCAGAAAGAGCTACGGCAAAAAGGTGGGCTACGACCTGACCATGCAGGAGACCTGCGGCGGCGTTGTTGCCTGCAATGCGGGTACAAACTTTATCGGAGTTATTCTTAAGGGTAAGGCAAGACGATAATTTTAGTAACATTCAGTGATAGAATAATAAAGATTTATAAAAATATCCCAGAATATACTTGAAAAATTTACCGATTTCTGCTAAAATAATAATTGGTGACAAGCGTTTTTCGGTAACGCCCCGATTGTCACAAAATCTGCTTTAAATAAATTTTTATAAAAGGAAGGTAACTTTATGAGCAAGCTTAACAAGAAAAATGTGGAAGACCTCAACGTAAAGGGCAAGCACGTCCTTGTCCGTGTGGACTTTAACGTTCCCATGAAGGAAGGCAAGATCACCAACGACAACAGAATCGTTGCTGCTCTCCCCACTATCAACAAGCTGGTTGAAAACGGAGCAAAGATCGTTCTCTGTTCTCACCTTGGCAAGCCCAAGAACGGACCCGAAGCTAAGTTCTCTCTGAAGCCCGCCGCTGACAGACTGGCTGAGCTGGTTAAGACAAAGGTAGTTTTCGCTGCCGATGACACAGTTGTAGGCGAGAACGCTAAGAAGGCAGTTGCTGAAATGAATGACGGCGAGATCGTTGTTTTGGAAAACACACGTTTCAGAGGCGCTGACGAGACCAAGAACGGCGAAAACCTTTCCAAGGAATTGGGTGATCTGGTTAACAATGAGATCTTTGTTATGGACGCTTTCGGCTCCGCTCACAGAGCGCACGCTTCCACAGCAGGCGTTACCAAGTTCGTTAAGGAGACCGCTGTCGGCTACCTGATGAACAAGGAGATCGAATTCCTGGGCAACGCCGTTGAGAACCCCGTTCGTCCCTTCGTTGCTATCCTGGGCGGCGCAAAGGTCGCAGACAAGCTGAATGTTATCTCCAATCTGCTTGAAAAGTGCGATACTCTTATTATCGGCGGCGGCATGGCTTACACCTTCCTTAAGGCTAAGGGAATGGAAGTTGGTAAGTCTTTGGTTGATGATGAGAAGATCGAATACTGCAAGGAAATGATCGAAAAGGCTGAAAAGAACGGCAAGAAGCTGCTTCTGCCTATCGACACCACCATTGCTGCAGGCTTCCCCGATCCTATTGACGGACCTATCGAAGTACAGACAGTTGATTCCGACAAGATCCCCGCTGATATGGAAGGCCTTGATATCGGACCCAAGACTATGGAGCTGTTCGCTAACGAAGCTAAGGCTGCCAAGACCGTTGTTTGGAACGGACCTATGGGCGTATTTGAGAACCCCGTTCTCGCAAAGGGCACAATCGCTGTTGCAAAGGCTCTTGCAGAAGCAGACGCTACCACCGTTATCGGCGGCGGCGACAGCGCGGCTGCTGTTGTACAGCTTGGCTTCGCAGACAAGATGAGCCACATCTCCACAGGCGGCGGCGCATCTCTTGAATATCTGGAAGGAAAGGTTCTTCCCGGTATTGATGTAATTCAGGATAAGTAAAATTATACGGCTGCAAAAAATAGCACTGCTTTTTTGACAGCACGAATTTCAAAAAGGACAAAATTTTCTCTGAAAATTTTGTCCGGTTCCGAAAATGAAGCTCTTGGCGCTTGCGCCATTGAGCTTCATTTTCGGAATTTTGAAATTCTTTTCCGATCAGTAAATTACCGCCAACTTTCCTTAGGGGCGGGTCTCTATTCGCACAACTTTTTTGGGAGAACCAAAGATCGGCACAACTTCATTTACAGCTCCTTTAAAACCTCGCTTTAAAATTGCCAACATGCAAGCAAGGAGAATTTTATGGACTTTAAAAATCTCGAAATAAATTATATAAGTCACTGTGACGCTCACAAATCCGAAATATGCAACAGCAGCTTTACCGAATGTCAAATACACGGCTGCTTTATGGACTATTCAAATGTGAGCGGTTCAAGGTGGTCGGGCGCAAGCTTTGAAAAGATGTATATGGAGCAGTGCCGCTTTGACGAGGTGAATATGAACAATTCCGCCTTTGACAAGCTTTCCATGGAGAAGTCCAAGTTTGTTGATTCGGGAATGGGCGGTTCGAGCTTTTCAAAGGTAGCCATGAACGAATGCAGCTTTACCGATTCAAGCTTCAAGAACTCGAAATTTTCCGATGTGGATTTTTCGGGGGCGGAGATAGACGAAAGCTGCGACATAAGCGGGCTTACCATTAACGGCATATCGGCGGAGGAGCTTTTGAAAAAGTATAAGGAAAGCGGGGATACCTGACGAATGACGATAAGCGAAATTGATTCCCGCATTGCCCGAATAATGGAAAAAACGAAGGGCCTTTCGGCTAAAAATCCCGAGTACAGCTGCGGAGAATTCCCTCCCAAGTGGGAGAAACCGCTGACAGAGAAGCAAGCGGTGGAATTTGAGATGCAAAACGGCATACATCTTCCCGAGGATTACAGGAGGTTTATTACCACCGTTGCGGCAGGAGGAACACAGCCCTTTTACGGATTGCGCAGTATTTCCTATACAAGCAGTAAAAAAAGAGATGTGAATCCTGATGTCAAAACCGAATTTCCCTTTACGCTGAAAAATCCCCTTGATCTTACAAAGCTTTCCGAGGAAGAAATTGACAGGATATTTGAGACCCTTAATACCGATTTGGGATTTATTGAGCTTTGTCATGAGGGCTGCGGAATGCACAGTTTGCTGATAGTCAATTCAAAAGACCCTGAAACCTACGGTACAGTGTGGTATTACAATTTAGCCAACGATGTGGGGATATTCCCTCTTATTGATCCAAAAAGCGGAAAGGCTATGAGCTTTCTTGACTGGCTGGAATACTACGTTGACAGGACGTTAGCGCTTGATAACGACAAATTTTTCAGCTATGGGGAATTGGCTCGTTTCGGCGGCTGACCGTCAGCGTATCAGAACAAAGGCTATCATTTACTAACTTATAGAATTTTAATTATCACAAGGAGGATCAAGAAATTGAAAAAAGATGTAAGAAAGGCAGTAATTGCCGGAAACTGGAAAATGAACAAGACCCGCCCCGAAGCTAAGGAGCTTATTGAGGCTATGAAGCCCTTGGTTGCAAACGCAGGCTGCGAGGTAGTTATCTGCACACCCTACACCAACCTTGAAACTGCAGTTGAGCTTACAAAAGGAACCAACATCAAGGTAGGCGCCGAGAACGTACACTTTGAAAAGAGCGGCGCATTCACAGGCGAAATTTCCGCTGATATGCTCACAGAAATTGGCGTTGAATATGTTATAATCGGTCACAGCGAGCGCAGACAGTATTTCGGCGAAACAGACGAAACTGTAAACAAGAGAACCAAAGCTGCTTTGGCGGCAGGCTTAAAGCCCATAGTTTGCGTAGGCGAATTGCTGTGGGAACGCGAGTGCAACATTACCGAAGAGGTCGTTGGACGTCAAATCAAGCTTGATTTCTACGATGTTTCCGCTGAGGACATCAAGAAGTGCGTTATCGCTTACGAGCCTGTATGGGCAATCGGCACTGGCAAGACCGCTACTGCAGATCAGGCAGAGGAGGTTTGCGCATTTATCAGAAACAAGCTGGCTGACCTGTACGGCGCAGAGGTTGCACAGGCTGTTACCGTTCAGTACGGCGGTTCCATGAACGCAGGCAATGCGGCTGAATTGCTGGCTAAGGAGAACATTGACGGCGGACTTATCGGCGGCGCAAGCCTTAAGGCTCCCGATTTTGCGGAGATCGTTAAGGCTGCAGCCAACGGCTAATTTAGAAAGGACAATAAGTATATGAAGGCTAAAAAACCCATTTTATTGGTAGTAATGGACGGCGTAGGCTTCAGCAAAACAGGCTTGGGCGACGCAGTCACCCTTGCCAACACACCCACACTTGACTGGATGCTCCAGAACTGCCCCAATACAAGACTCAAAGCTCACGGCGGAGCAGTTGGACTTCCCTCCGATGACGATATGGGCAACAGCGAGGTAGGACACAACGCTATCGGCTGCGGTCAGATCTATTCCCAGGGCGCAAAGCTTGTTAACGAATCAATCGAAAGCGGAAAAATGTACGGCTCCGACACATGGCAGGAAGTGGTCGGCAACGTTAAGAAAAACGGCTCCGCACTTCACTTTATCGGACTTCTCTCCGACGGTAACGTACACAGCAACATTTCCCACCTTTTCAATATGCTTGAACAGGCTAAGAAAGAGGGCGTGGGCAAGGTAAGAGTACACATTCTCCTTGACGGACGTGATGTTCCCGCCACCAGCGGACTTGTATATGTAGAGCAGCTGGAAAACAAGCTTGCAGAGCTGAACGACGGCTCTTTTGACGGCAAGATCGCCAGCGGCGGCGGAAGAATGAAGGTCACTATGGACCGTTATCAGGCTAACTGGGGCATGGTTGAGCTGGGCTGGAAAACTCACGTTAAGGGCGAGGGCAGACAGTTTGCAAGCGCAAAGGAAGCTATCGAGACCTACCGCAAGGAAAATGACGGCATAATCGACCAGGATCTGCCCGCATTCGTTATTGCGGAAAACGGTCAGGCAGTAGGCACTATCAACGACAAGGACAGCGTAGTTCTTTACAATTTCAGAGGCGACCGCGCTATCGAGCTTTCCATGGCATTTGACAATGATATATTCACAATCTTTGACAGAGGCCCTAAGCCCGATGTAGTTTATGCGGGAATGCTCCAGTATGACGGAGATTTGAAGCTGCCTAAGCGTTATTTGGTAAGCCCTCCCGAGATCAAGAATACTCTCTCCGAGCTTCTTGTAAACAACGGCTACAAGCAGTATGCAGTCAGCGAAACACAGAAATACGGCCATGTTACCTATTTCTGGAACGGCAACAGAAGCGCAAAGTTCAGCGAGGAGCTGGAAACCTTCAAGGAGATTCCCTCCGACAATGTAAGCTTCGATCAGCGTCCTTGGATGAAGTCCGCAGAAATAGTTGACGACCTTATCAGCGTTATTGAAAGCGGCGAGTATGACTTTATCCGCTGCAACTTCCCCAACGGCGATATGGTAGGTCACACAGGAAGCCTTGAAAGCACCATTATCGGCGTAGAAAGCGTTGACATCGGTCTTGCAAGACTGAAAAAGGTTTGTGACGACCACGGAGTTACAATGCTTGTGACCGCCGACCACGGAAACGCAGACGAGATGCTTGAAAAGAACAAAAAGGGCGAGGTTGCGGTAAGGACTGCTCACTCCCTCAACCCTGTGCCCTTTATCATTTACGATAAGGACGAAAAATACGAGATCAAGCCCTCCGATAAGTACGGTCTGGCTAATATTGCTCCTACGGTGGCTAAAATGTTTGGTCTTGACGCTCCCGATTGCTGGGAAGAGAGCATGATTTAAGGTAAAGCTAAAATTAAAAAGAGACTGCTGATGTGCGGTCTCTTTTTTGTATGACAATTTTGAAATCTTGTGTTTTTAGTCCCATTGCTTTCCGATAATCGATACTCATATATCAAATCGAAACGTATTGGGCACAACATCAAAGCCAAAGGTTTTCACAGCCATTCGATACATAGCCTTAGCATGTATCCTGTCATGCCAGATGAAACGCCTGAGCACTTTTCTTAACGACCATTCTTCGTCATAGCTTCCAAAATAAACCGTGTTTTTCAAAAAATCAGGCTGATTTTCCAAGACTGCAAATCCTCGCTCTCTGCATTGGGTAATATCTCCCTCATTATCCGCAGCAACGCCGATCTCACCGAAGTAATAATCATTAACATTCTTTGTATGTTCATACATTTCAAAGGCTGTGCGGGGGATCTGTCCATAGAAGGTCGTTCGGACTGCAAGGCGGCATTTGTTTTTATCCGGGATTGCTTGATACAGTGTCAGAAAATCATGTGCCGATTTCATGACGAGAAATTTCAATTCCGAATACTCGGACGCGCTAAGTTCTTTTCCCTCGTCATCAAAGATAACATCAGTATCGGCGTCTGAAACATTCAGCTCGGATCGCTTTTCCTGAACGATCTCGGCTTCAAAAACATCTGCGGCAGGGCAGCCTTTCCACATCAGATAAGCTTTTATTTCAGAGGGCATTTTTCGTAATGCTTCATCTTTGGAAGCTCCTCTTATGAATGCTCCGACAAAATTTTCCGCATACAAAATGCTGTCATTGCCGTTATGTTCCCATACGCATCGTATTTTCATAAATAAACTCCCCTGCACATTTACAGATCTATTTTTCTTCTCTAAAAGGCTTTATTACCTCAGCTTTCATATTTACTCTACCATAAATCAATAAAAATATCAAGTATAATTATAAAATGTAAGTTTGTCAATGATTTTGGACAAAGTTTTTAAAAAATTCGATAGGCGAAAACCAATTAAGAGGACGCATTGGAAGATTGTTAGTTTGACTCAAACGTTTGGTTAATTGTGCA
>JAAVIE010000064.1 GCA_014799325.1 Oscillospiraceae bacterium | reverse complement strand
GGGAACCGGACAAAATTTTCTCCGAAAATTTTGAGACTTCCGCAGGAAGTCATAACCTTCTTTGAAATTCGTGCTATCAAAGAAGTTGTGAGAGTGGTAATCCGCATTTTTTAACTTGTGCTATCAGGGCAGTGGTTCGAGTGGTAGCCCGCATTTTTTAACTTGTGCTATCAAGACAGTCGTGAGCCGCCTTTAAGGAAACAAGTGATAATTTTTCATCGTTTTTAGAGGTGTTGTGCTGATTTTTACTGCTCCCCCAAGAACCTTGACATAAAATAGGGACTGTCTTTTTACAGCCCCTATTTGTTTTACCTCAAAACAAAATACAGTCCCAGCAGCACCGCCAAAAAGCACACATTAAACACCGTAAACACCAAAATATACTTTTTGGGCGAACTGCCCTTTGCTCCCACATAAAACTTGTATGTAATAAGGCTTGCCATGGACGCGATCAGCGTACCCAATCCCCCAAGGTTTGTTCCTATGATAAGGGCAGCCCCGTTGTCGGAAAGCCCTGACAGCAATATAGCCGCAGGCACATTGCTGATGACCTGTGACAGGAGAACGGATACCCCCACCTCATTACCCAAAAGAACATTTTTCAGCGTATCCGACAGGGCGGGTATTGCTCCCATATTCCCCACAAACACAAAGAAAAACACAAAGGTCAGCAGCAAGGAATAGTCCGCTTTTAAGAACAGCTTTCGGTCAACTAAAAGCACCGTCGCTGCAACTATCGCCAGCAAAATTTTCTCGTCCAGGATACGCAATATAGTCAGCATATTTACCCCAAAGAGCAATATAAACAGGATCAGCTTGAATTTCCCCTGTATCTTCTCACTGCCCTTTGGCTCCTCGATCTTTAATTTCGGCAGAAACACAAAAACCGAAATTACCAGCAGCACCAGCGACAAAGCAGAGTAGGGAAAAATTATCCCCAAAAATTCTCCCATAGACAAATTAAACTTGGAATACAAGTACAAGTTCTGCGGATTGCCCATAGGGGTCAGCATGCTGCCCAGGTTGGCTGCGGCGGTTTCCAGCACAAGGAGAGTGATCTCTGCCCGAGCTTTTTTCTCGCAGGAAATTCTCTCAAACATAAGAAGAGTAAAGGGGATCATTGTCACCAAGGTCACGTCGTTGGTGAGGAGCATGCTCATGAAAAAGCTCAGCAGCAACAGCATAAGCCCCACAGCTTTTATACTTCGGAATTTTTTCAGGAGAAATTCACAGATGACAGTAAAAGCCCCTGTCTGCCTGATGCCTGCCACCGCTAACATTAGACACAGCAACAGTATCAGCACACGGAAGTCTATATAATCGAGATATTTTGCGGAGGGCGGCACGAAAAAGCAGGAAATTACTGCCAATATTCCCGATATTATCAGGACGGCTTCTTTTTTTATGAAATTTATGACTGTGTTCATGATGTTCTCTCAAAATTTTGCCGACAGAGCTTTGACTCACAAAAACTTGCTGTCAGAATTTTAGCTCAAAAAATTTGCTGTCAGAATTTTGGCAATTCATCTCTTGTAATAACAGCCTCGCTGTCATACACCTTTTTCATCATTTCAAGAGAGGTGTAGGCCTCGGAAAGCTCGGTGGTGCCGTTTACCACGATGTAATCCCAATTCCACACCGCAAACCAGAGCCAATAGGCGTTGTCGCGGACTATGAGATCGGGGTCGGGCATAGTGGCGCACTCGCTCATGGTCACAAGCTTTTTGCCCCCTGTCCAGGCTGTCATGTTTTCGAGAGTTGCAGGGCTTGTGCCGTAGTCGTGGGCGTCGCTGTAGATGTCTATTGCCGCTATGTCGCAGTATTCGTCGCTGGGGTACCAATCCTTGTCCTGACCGTTCCATACCCATATCAGATTATTCAGCTTGTGGTAGTTTGTCATTCTCTCATACATCAGCTTCCAAAGCCATTTGTAGGAATCCGCTCCGGAAGATCCCCACCAGAACCAGCCGCCGCTTGCTTCGTGGAGAGGCCGCCACATTACGGTGACGTTTTCCTTTTCCATTCTTTTCATAAGGGCGGAAATGTTGTCAATGTCCTCCACTATCTTAAATGCTTCAACGCTGATCTTGCCGCTGTTTGAGAGTTCCTCTATTTCGGAAAGATCGAGCAGGGCAATATTTTCCTCAGTTACTGCGTTGGAAAGGGTAAAGCTGGTTTTATCGGAGTAAAACTGGCTATTGCCGTAGGGCGCGTACCAGTGCCAGTCAAAGGCTACCAAGCCGCCCTCCTTGCTCCATTCTATGGCAAGGTCTACGTCCTTTGCGGTAGGCTGACCGTGGCAAAAGCTCATGGAATCGTAAATGAAATCGAATGTCCTTACCGCAGGATATTTTCCCAGACCCTGATAGAGGGCGTCAGTCTCAGTGTTGTTTCCGTAATCAGTGCATTGTCCGGCTAAAACTCTTTTTCCGTAGATGTCCGTCAGGTATTTGTAGATCTTTTTGGTTTTCTTGTTGGCGTTGGGATTGCTTAATTCCGCGGTTACGTTTTCGTATATCTCATTGCTGAGGGGTTCGCCGTTTTCTATAAGTATTGAATCAATGGAAAACCAGCTCCAGCCTGCTCCGAGGGTGATCTCGTTAGTTCCCTTTTCGAGAAAGATGCCGTTTACTGTTGTTTCAGCCCAATCTCCCGCTTCGGAATAGATATCCATTACCTTGGCGCCATTGAAAAGGAGGGGATTTTCCTTGTGGTCGTCTGCGCAGTGTCTTACGGTGATCTTGTAGTATTGGTTTGAGGGGATCTCCACACTGAGCTTAAAGGAGCGGTTGTCGCTGATATTGATATAGCCGTCGCCGCTGTAGTCCGATTTATCGGTCAATACGGTGGCGCGGGGGCTTTCCTCAGCCTCTGCAAGGTATTTGAAATCTGTTTCTTCAATGCCCTCAAAGGTTAGTTTTTCGTAGTTGTAGGATTCTTCGGAGTCACAGCCCGATAGCAGTATAGCCGATGTCAGGGCTAGGGATAGGAGTTTTTTGGGTGTGTTCATGGCTGTTCCTTTCGTAGGTTGTGGTTTTATGTAATTATTGTTCGCTGCATAATTTAAAATTGCCATAGATATTATAACACAAAAATAACCGCGATCCAACCCCCTTGGGAAGAATTGCGGTTATTTTTGTGGGAATATGCTGCCCCATTTATTCAGCATTTTTTCATAGCCTTACATTTGGGGTCGCATACCTTGCACACGGCGCAAGGCTCGATCTTCTTGCCCTGCTCCGACTTTTTTATGTAGCTGCATTTGGGTATTCGCCCCTCTTTGATAGCGTCTATCCTGAATTTGATCAGCTTTTTTGCAAGCTCGATCTGCTCTTGGGTGGGATCGGTGAGATCAAAGCCTGTAAAAGCGCATTTTCCGTCTATGCATCTTCCGCAGCCCTCGTGACCTGTGCGTTTTCTCACAAGCTCTTGCATAGCGGGGGTTTCGTTTGACAGAACAGGGTCTAAATATTCGTCATACTGAACGCATACACGAATATTCCAACTGCCGTTTTCCGTTTCGCTTATCGAACCCCAGCGTTTTCCTCTGTATTTGCCGTTGGGATTGATCTTGTTTTCTGTAAGCCAGTCTAAAAAGTTGTTCATTATGATACCTCATAAATTTTTGTCTTTCTTGTAATTTGATATAATAAAAGCGATCGGCTTATCTCACCGATATTTTGTGAGCGATCGACTGACAAAAAGTTTTTTGGAAAACAAGTACAAAAATACGTTCCCTTTATTTTAACAACTTATAATAATCTTTTTGCCAATCAATTCTTTTTCCATTACTTCTTATATAGTTTAACGTCCCATATCTATATCCGTCATTTGGTAAAATCTCTATCTTTTCGACTTCCGGTAATTTTATATTCCAAACGCACCCTTGCAGAATGTCACTATCTTTTGTTATGCACCTATCAAAAGTCTTTCTTATCTCCTCACAAAGTTTCAAATACTCTTCGTCTTCTCTATGTGATTTATATTTGTCGGATCTAACATACATATTCAATTCTTCTAATGTTATATTCAGATTTTTTAATTTATCAAAAAATTGCTGTTTTTCTTTTAGGGAATCAGGAATATAAATATAGTTCAAAAGAAAAGAATATCTCCTGAAATCGGTTATGAAAACATCTTTTTCAGGTTTATTAAATGTTATCTTTACATCAAAACCTTGAACCTTTTCCCCTTTATGTTTAGGCGGACATATTCCATTAAAGCATTTGACCCAACACCATACCGGATATGCAGTATTATCCTTGTTTGGAATAAGCTCATTCATTTTTTCTGATACCCATTTATAAGCCGAACCTGATTTTTCTAAATTAACATATTTTTCATCACATATTAATTCTCCATTATTAATAAGACTTTTTAAAGCATCAAAAGATTGAAAAGTAACCAGCTTCATTTTTCACCATTATATTTATATATATTTTAGCTTTGACAAAATATTTGATCTCCTATAAATTCTGCCAAACTTACTTGTATTCTACACACAACACGAACCCATAAGGAAAACATAAGCATTTCCCTCACAGGTTCGTACAGCGATTATTTTGGTGGTGGCGGCGTGACTGTATCCGAACACTCAAACTCTGCACCAAAAGCCGCTTGTTCTACAATATCCGCTGAGACTTCGTTATTATCTCCACTGTAATTATATGTTATGATTATTTTATCATCATACAGATAAATCTTGTTCACAAACAAATCAATTATTTGCTGTTGGTATTTCTTATCTTTAACATCACCATTTTTGAATCGATTAAGAAAAAATATAACTTGTTCCTTGCTTATAACAGGACGTAGGATTTCTTCTTTTTCGATTTCCAATAGCAGCTCATTGCGATCAGCTTCAAGCTCCTTTAGACGATTACCTGTCGTTTCTGTAAAGATCCCTGCTTCAATAGCTTTCATAATGTTATTTATCGCTGTATTGGTGTCTGATAGGCGGCTGTTTAAATAATTAATTGCAGATTTATCATTTCTTTCTTTTTGCTGTATCTCAACAATACGATCGGAGATATAATCTATTATATCATCTTTTAGTACATATTCGGCTGTAAGTCTTGTAATCTCCTGTTCAATCCAATCTTTTCGAACAGATTTCTTTTTACAGCCTTTTTTTGTCTTTCGGGTTCGGCAAGTATAGTAGTAAAATGAATTACCGTTTTTGCTTGTTCCACTGTCTCCAACCATTGTGCTCTTACAATTACCGCAAAATAACTTTGCAGTAAGAAGAAAAGGAACATCTCCTCCACGCTTTCGTGCAGGAGCTTTTTTATTTTTCTCCATTTCTGTTTGCACCCTCTCAAATTGTTCATCCGATATAATGCGAGGCATACCGCCGGGGATAATTATGTCTCGCCAACGGTATTCGCCGATATATTGACGATTCTTAAGTATACGTGTTATTCCGTAATTTGTAAAATCCTTATTGTGTAATGTCTTTATTCCACGCTGTTGTAAATGGCGCAGTATATCAGCAATTTTCATACCACCGTCATACAAATCAAAAATCATTCGTACAACAGTTGCTCCGTTTTCGTCAATATGAAATTTATGTTCCTTGTCAACAGAATAGCCGAGGGCAAGTCCTGAGCCGTTAAATTGGCATTTATAGGCACTTTCCCTCATACCGCGAATGATTTTTTCTTTAAGCTCGGCCGAATAATATTCTGCAAGGCTTTCAAGCAGTCCTTCAAGTATAATTCCCTCAGCTCCTTCGGGAATATGCTCCTTGGCATATAAAACCGTTACACCGTTGCGTCTTAAAATAGCCTTGTTCTTGGCTATGTCCTCACGGTTGCGCCCAAAACGGTCTATTTTCCATACAATAACGGCGTCAAAAATCTTCCGGCTGCTGTCTCTAAGCATTCTTTGAAATTCTGCACAATTATCATTGCGACCTGTTTTTGCTCTGTCAATGTATGTGCCTATAATCGTTATATCGTTTTGGTCGGCAAATTCTGTACATTCACGAAGCTGTCCTTCTATGCTCTGTTCCGTTTGCCGTTCGGAGGAGTATCGAGCGTAAATTACTGCTTTCATTCATCATCACCAGACTTAATTTGCGGGAAACGAAACCAATCAAAAACAGTTGAGTATCGTTGTTGCTTATTTATTTCTATAGAAAGACGACAAGATTCTTCTTCATCAGTTACATTTATAATAATACATTTTATTTTTTCTATTTTCAAATTGATACAAGCCGTCACCCGCCTCTCACCATCTATAATCAAAAAATTCCCATAATTCATAGGTCTAACAATTATTGGAACAAGTACGCCTTCTTTTTTTATGCTATCCTCTAAATCTTTAAAGTCTTTTTTATCATCGGTAAGAGTGTTTACAACAAGATATTTCGAGCTGCAAAGGAAGCTGATTGGTATTTCATCCAAATATGGCATTTGAGGAACTTTATTTTGTAAAAGATAATCAGTGGAAACATTAAAAAACTGAGCTAAAGTCAATAGTGTTTTGTAATCAGGTTCTCGTTTACCACTTTCATAAAGGGATATTGTACTTTCAGCAACACCTATTATGGATCCTAATTCTTTCATAGATAATTTTTTATCTTTACGCAGTTTTCTTAACATTTTCATACTGTTTTGCTCCTTTTATATTTTATAATAACATTTGCATTTTGCAAAGTCAAGAAATATTTTTAAAAAATACTTGACATTTTGCAAAGTTCATGCTATATTATAATTAAGAACTTGACAAATTGCAAAGTTACGAGGTGATATCAAGTGCGAGAATATTTACAATCGATGAGAAAAGAGAAAAAGCTAACACAGAAAGAAGTTGCAAATAAACTTAATATTTCTGAAAGCTATTATAATCAAATAGAAAATGGAGAACGGCAGAAAAAAATGAATATTTCCTTAATAAACAAACTTTCAAAAATATTGGATATTTCCATAATTGACTTAATATCACTTGAAGAAAAAGATTAAAGGAGTCATTCACAAATGAAAAATCAATATAAACAGCAGCGATTGCAACTTGTTTCTCCAGAAGTAGCTACAGTAACGTTATCAACAATACCTAAACATCGACTTGATAATCTATGCCGTGCTACCTTGCATGCTGTTGAACGTTACTTTGAGCTTCCAGGTGTTAGAGAAGAATATGAAGAATGGTTAAAAGAATACAGAAAACAGAACAAGAGTTGACATTTCCAAGATTACAGAAAATAGGACTCGAAGTCCCAAAAACAGCAGAATAAGCTTGTACGGGCACAAGCTTAACTATATTCGTTTTGTCCTTTCAACTATGGGCGGTGTATCACCGCCCGCTATCGCCCAAAGTCCGCAGGAGGACAGAGGGTGTGCAGTATTTAAAGTTCTATACTTACAACTATGGAGGCTCAAAATGACAAACTATATGGGAGCTAACCGCCTTAAGAGGATAATACAAAATTATCTTATCAACGTAAAAGGCATTGAGGAAAGAAAAATAAAAAAAGATGGTCTGTTTTTTGAAAGATACCGCAAGGGCAGAGGCTGCGAATGGCTGAATTGCGGCTGTGGAGAGTATACAATAAAGCTTTTTGTAGACGGCTCAAAAGCAAAGTCTGTCACCATTGAGGAGTATAGGTTCGATGAAAACACGGAAGAAGATGTGTATTTCGACCGCATTATTACATATTATGATGACAGTTTTAATCCACTGCCGAATGCAACCTGGTTTTCAAGCATCGTAGCAGGAATCAAGGCAAGAAAAGAGGGCGGCCGCTTCTTTTCCAAAGGCGATAATGAAGCGGAAGCTAACAAGTATGTTTGCTTTGATATCGCAAAAAATCAGCAAAATATCGACGATATGCAGAATAGGCTTGCACTGCAGGCTTAACATATATGCTCTTACTCCTTATATAGGCAGCATACAAGCTGCCTACATATCGTCCAAAGACCGCAGGAGGTCAGAGGACGCACCAAACAACTGAATCAGGCTTTTATATGCGCAGGGTTTAGCCGAAAAAGAAAACTTGCAGGTGGGGCAGAGCCGATGCAAAGCAGTCTGTCCGTCGGATACGCAAACGACGTTTAAATAAAGAAATATTCTCATTTTAAAGCTGCAGATCGCACTTTATTATGGGACAGGCGGTTATTGGCTGTGGTCAGATAGCCGTCTTTTACATATTTTACCACAAGTTAGTGATAAGAGGATAATGGAAACATATAGGTTTGAAAAGCGAAAAAGGAATAATGCCGAAAAGCAGCACTTATAAGCTGTGAATATTCCATAGCTAACTCCTTTTAATTTTGTATCAGCGATTATTTTTAAGGGCTTTCTGTTGTCAAAACAGAGAGCCTTTAAAAGTACCCATTGAATTTTTTTGAACCCAAGAGGAGTAGAAAATGAGGGCATATTGTTGTAATAACTGTGTTGAGCTGTATACCGGACATACACTTGCAGAAAATGCGGCAAATGATATTCACAGAATTGTTGATAATCTGAAAAATGTAAAAATCTATAAGTATTCAGAAGTTGCAAAGCGCTTTAATATTAAGTCTTATGATTTTGAGCATTACATAGCTCCAAGTGAATATGGTTGCACAATCTATGATCCTAAAAAAGGCAGATGGTTATTATTTTATAATGAGACAAAATCTGAGGAATCCATAAGATTTACTTTAGCGCACGAATTAGGGCATATCATTCTAAAGCACACAAACGACAATGAATTTAATGAGAGAGAAGCAAATTGTTTTGCACGCAATATCCTCTACCGCTTACCTATCAATGACTTTTACAGTCTAATAGATTATATAAGAAATATGTGATAAATGTCAATACGAAATTGATAAAATTTTTGCAAAAAGGAATAATGAAGAGGGAATAAGGTTGATATAATGCTAAACATCGAGGAACTGTATAATATGCTCAGCAATAATAAGAAAGATCTTTTTAATACCAAGGAAGAGCAGCAAGTGTATAACGATTTTTACAAAAAATACATTGCTCCGTTAAATAAAGGAAAAGCTTTAGAGTTTAAGTATAAGGCACTTATGGATTACTGTAATGTTATTGAAACCGAGAGAAGAATCAGCTTTGCAAATGGATTTAAAACCGCTGTTTCACTAATGCTCGGTGACAATTTCAATTAGGGAAGGAATAATATTGATTATGTCAAATACAGAGGAAAAGATTGATAAGATCATTCAAAAGGCAGAGAGGTTACGAAATCTTTTATATGATATACAAGGTGGATTTGAATTAGTTGAAGGTGATTGTTTTGCCGATCATTTATTTAGCAGGACAGACCACCCAACAGCACATAAATCAACAGGTGTCGCTTTCGGTGATTTATACAACAATAGTGGTATTGTGGGAAATGTTGGAAGTACAATAAACTATTTCGCATCCTTCGACAAACAAGAAGCAATGCTAATTGCATTATATAATAGTCTTGATCCGTTAAAACAGGCAAAACTGCTTATTTATGCAGATGAGTTAAAAAAATCCTGATTTCTTTTTGAAATTTGAATAAGAAATTAGATAGGCAATAGGGAAGGAGCGATTTGTTATAGTTCTAATAAAACAGTTGAAAAATAAAAAAGTTTGCTAATTCCCCAAAGATATATTCAAAAAACATAAGGAGGTCTGCATAATGGGGCTTACGATGAAGAATAAGAAAATAATATTAACAGATGAGGCTAAAAAAGAGATTTTAGATATTTATCCTGATGAAAATGTAGCAATAAAGGAGATTGATCAAATAGTAAACACTTTCTTAAGCCTTAATTATGCAGGAAGGGAGCGGCTTTTATGGCAAGCTGACATTCTTTCACAAATAAAGGATTATAATAAAAACAATATGTATGTTATGGATTGCAAGAACTAATTCATAGGAAATTGGGAAGCTGTTAACGCTTCCTTTTTTCGTGCCATTACAAAAATTAAACATATAATAAGTGTTCATATATTATAACAAGTAGGACTTTTTGGGACTCGAAGTCCTATTTTGGAAAATTGAAAAAGAAAGGAGAAAATGCTATATGGACGAAAGTAAATTGCAGAGGTTTATAGAATTGAGCAATGAAGAGGAAATAGATGAAAGTATAAATCAAAAAAGCTCCATTGATTTTCCTCTTGCTCAAATGGAGGACTTTCCCGATCATAAGTTTGCAACTTATGAGGGACAGCGGCTTGACGATATGGTGGAAAGTATTAAGACTGTTGGTGTAATTGAGCCAATACTGCTTTGGCAGCACGATGATAAGTATACAATACTAAGCGGACATAATCGAAAGAAAGCGGCAGTTATAGCAGGGTTGATAACAGCTCCGGTAAGAATATTTACAGATCTGACTTTGGAAAGAGCAACCCTTATTGTAGGAGAAACCAATTTCAGACAAAGAAGTTTTACAGATATGAAGCACTCCGAAAGGGCAATATGTCTTGCAGAGCATTATAAAGCGATGAAGGCACAAGGCATAAGAAATGACATTACAAATAGGTTGGAAAATCTTGATAAATCCGATAACGGTGCGGAAAATCAAACTTGTGGTAAAATTGAACACGGATTGAAGAGCAGAGATAAAATAGGGGAAGAATACAATCTAAATCCAAGAACGGTTAACAGATATATCCGCATAGCCGAGATTGACAGCAGATTACTTGAATACCTTGACAACAACCGTTTGGCGTTTATGGCAGCTTATGAGTTATCCTTTGTTACAGATGCACGGTGTCAACAAAATATTGCAGATTATATTTACAGCGGCAAGAAAATAGGAATAGAAGACTCAAAAAAGCTCAGAGAGTATTATGAAAAGAAAAAATCTCTCACTGAAGAGGAAATTGAACAAGTGCTTTCAAAGCCAAAAAGGATGCCAAAGAAAAACACATTCCTGCTTAAAAATGAATTTTTGCAGAAATTCTTCAAAGGAAATGAATCTGCAAAAGAAATGGAAACAATAATCAGTCTTGCATTGGATAAATATTTTCAAAATATTGCTGAAAATCCGAAAAATGGGCTTTAAAAGCATCAAAAAACTTGCATTTTTCGCTCAAAAAACCGAAATTTTTTCTTCGATTTTCCCACATGCCCTCATGTATATGAGGGCAAGAATAGAGGTGTGCCACCTCTACCTTACAGCCAAATGCCAAAGGCATTTGCGTGGTGTGCTATGCACAGGGAACAGCGAAAACGGGGTGCAGGGGATAAAATTGGACTTGAGGTCACATTTTATAGCAGAGATTATTCAGATAATCAGAAATCGGACTTGGAGTCACATAAATTATTTAAATCCAATTTGAAAGAATTTATGTGACTCCAAGTCCTAAAACTCAAAGTTACAAAACACAGCTGACCTATCGGTAAAACGGGGAGAAAGGCAAAAAAGTTGAAAGTATTAGTTGATGGGAAACCAAGAGTAATATCGTCTGTTTTTGACAATAAAGGTCAAGATATTACTGATGAATTTCTTAAAGAAATTGTTGAAAAAGCTGCGCTATATAATTATTCCAAACAAGTGAACCAAAGCAGGCTTTTATCTTCATACTTTATCAAACAGGAATTTCCACCCTTTGAGGTTATGAGTGATATGAATTATGACGGAGAAAAATGTTCGATGTCAGAAGAAGCATTCAAGTGGTTGAAGGCATATGCTCAAAAGAAAAACGAGGTTTCGTTTTTAGAAAAAAAGATACCATCTGATGTTCTGAACAGAAATGAATACTATCTCAAAGTTTTTGAATTTGATTCTGCTGATATGAACGGAGTTGCAAACTACAAGTGTGAATTGCTGAGAAGCTATGCGAAAATGGAAGGAATAGATATTTCAAAAATAAGAAAAATTCCAAATCTACATGAGAAATCTGTATTGACCGAATCAACGGAAATGACAAACTTAATTAATGAGGAAAAAACAATGGCAAAAGTAAAGTACAACGATAAACAAGTCGCAGTATTTCAAAAGTTTATCCGAGCAGGCTACGGAATTGAGGAGGTCAAGAACCCAGAGTTTAATGAAAAGCAGCTTAAAGAGCTTTATCTCGGCAAAAAGGCTGGGCTGGATATTTCCTTGTACTGCTCACCAAAAATATCAGCGGAGGAAATGAAAGAATTGCGCCGAACCGCTGCCTCGGGCGTTGATTTACAGAAGATAGCGGAAACAGTGATCCATACAGGTGATTACAACACGGAACAAACACTGCAGATATTGGACGCCGCAAAGCACGGCGTAAGCTTTGAAAATATGCTTAATCCCGAATTGGATCACCTGCAAATGCGGCAAATCAAGCTTGGCGAATGTTATGGGATCGATACAAGCATTTATGCAACCACCGATTTCAGCGCCGAACAAATGCAGAGCCTTCGTCTGGAACTGACCGTACAGAAGGTTATCGAAAGAATCAAGGAATTTTTTAAGGAAAGATGGGATAGCATTCTTGAATGGGCAGGACGTAAAAAAATTACACCTGAAATGGCTGAGGAAATAAATGATATTGTATCGGCACAATCGCCAAAGGGTATTGTAGAGCAGCTTATATCCGAATCGTCGTTGACCGTTATCGCCGCAAAGGTATACAATAAGGTTTCCACACAGATATTGGAGGGTGAAAAGGAAATTGAAAACGAAACCGTCCAGTCCACAACAGAGCTTGCGGAAGAAGCGTCCGCTGATATGGTGCAGGAGCAGCAGGAGGAAGCAGGAGAGAAAACTGCCGGAGAACAGCAACAGCAGTCCGAAGCAGAAGTAATGGTGGAAACAAGCTCGGGAAAAATGCCGTTAAGGGAGCATCAGGAAATGACAGCATATCAAAAGGGATATGACAGTTATGAGGATATGATGAAGGAGATCGAAGGCATTGACCAAGAGGCAGCTTACGGAAATCCGCCTCCCGAAGAGGAATACTTTGATGCTGAGGAATACTTAGGATAAAATCTTAGGACTTGAGGTCACATTTTATAGCAGAGATTATTCAGATAATCAGAAATCGGACTTGGAGTCACATAAATTATTCAAATCCAATTTGAAAGTTTTTATGTGACTCCAAGTCCTAAAACCCAAAGTTACAAAACTCCCTTAAAAATTCCTAAATTTTACCACAATACTGTAACCCCAAATCCATACAAAAAATCAATATACAAAAGACCTGAAAAATGCTATGCTTAATATGGGATAATATTACATAAAATCGCAATCGGGAAAGGACAGTATTATGAAAAAGACCAACAAAGCCATAACAACCACCATTATAGCTTCCCTGCTTCTCATATCTACAGGCTGCTCACAAGCTGCCGGAACGGTAGAGGTTATCACAGATATTACCACAGACAGCACGGCTGTTACTACTATAAATACGGAAACGGAAGAGCCGCAGGAAACCACAGCGGCAACCACAGCCGTAACAACGGAGCAGATCACAACAGCGGAGGAAACCACAACAACCACGACCACCGCCACCGCAGCAGAAACGGCAGCTCCTATTACCACCACTACAACAGCAGCTCCCGTAGTCACCACCACGACCACCACAACGACAACAACAACGACAACCACCGCAGCACCAAAGCAGACAGAACCGCAGACCACAGACAGAAGCTATCTTAACCTAACCGCCTCGGAAGTACAGAGTATTCTTGATGAGTGTTCGAAGTATGCGAAGTCACTTGGTTATACAACTATGACATATACAGAATATTTAAAAGCCGAAGCAGAATATGAGCGAAAGCAAACGGAAATACTTGACAATGATGGTTCAAGAGATGAGCTTGATATGATTAGGAGTGAGTGGAAAACAGATTTAAAGTATATCTCTAATTACGATTACGAACAATTTTGGGGAACAGGCTGGCACAACATAGCATTTGTCGGAAACTTCGAATTAGTCAAAGGCGGAGATTACAGCGGATATTGGCTTTGCGAAACCAAACAGGAAAGCATAGATTGGCTTCTGAACTACCTTAAAAAATACATTAAGTCAGACTATGATGAAGGCAGAAACAGCGGAGCAATAGCAACTCCACTTAAAACCTTTGACCAAATGGCAAAGGAAGGCAAATGTATCTTCTCCTACGATGTTCTGTACAGCTATTATGCCGACTATATGGTATATGACATAAATACCTCTTACGCTTTTTCCGTGAAGCTGAATTAAAAGACCAAATAAGTATAAAAAGCACTTGACCTAAAAAATCAAGTGCTTTTTTCTTTTTCAGAGATGTAGAAAATTCAAGAAGCTCTTTCAACGAGGGCTTCTTTTTATATATACAACACTGAAATCAAAAAGAAAGGAATGAAAAGATGAAAAACATTTTTAAGAGAATGCTTTCAATTTTTCTGGCGTTCGTCATTGCATTTACGGCGACAGGAATCAACTCATTGGACAATGTTTCTGCTGCAAGTTGGACATCGGGATCGTCAGCTACAATCACAGTTGAAAGTTTCGGTTTCGGCTATCATTTCAGCGGCAGCGGATTGCGTTATCCCACAGGTGGAGAATGCAATATGTGGGCTAACGCCTTCCCCAAATTAAGCGTTGACGGTCAGATAGCCTACTGTATAGACAGTCAGTCAACACAAGGCGCAAACGGAACGTCAACCGGTACTGTGGGCAATGCTTACGCATCGGATAAAGATATAAGCCTTGCTCTTGCCTATGGCTATACGGGAACAACAAAATACGGCTATTCGGCTGATACCGAACGTCTTGCAACACAAATCATAATTTGGAATATGTTGGACGGTTGGTACGATAACGACAGCGAATCTACTGCATTATACTACTTTACGGCAGAAATGGGCGACAGCACCTTAATTGCTAATGTAAAGACGGTGTATTACTTGATTAAGAATAATATTAAAAATTATAATATTATGCCATCTTTTAACAGTGATAAGGAGAAAATGACCTACAACTCCTCAACCAAAAAGTGGACATTCACATTTACCGACACAAAAGGTGTTGCAGATCAGTTCGATTGGGCGAGTGCAGTTAAAAGCTATTCATATCTTTCAGTCGAGGTAAAATCGGGTTCTGTTACCTTTACTTCTACTAAGGCGTTTGATACAATCACCTTAACAGCGGCTTACAATAGTAAATATTTTACCGCTATCAAAGGCGTACCCGTCACACCTGATTATGGTCAAACCTGTGAACAGCCAGTTGTAACGTATATGGACGCAGACCCATACAACGCCACAGTCAAGCTCTACGCCAATGAAGCAACAGGTGAGCTTGAAATCAAGAAAGTGGCTCAAGGCGGTGATAAGGTAGACGGTATAACCTTTGTAATTTATAAGTCTGATTCAAACGGAACAGTCGGCAGCTATGTCGGTATGTATCAAACGGACACGAACGGTCTGATCTCAAAAGAGTTGGACGAAGGGTACTACCTTGTATGTGAGACTTCAAGTCCAAGAGGCTATTTTGTGCTAAGTCCCTCGAAGTACACGCCGGATAATTGCGTAAATGCACAATTGGTACAATTAGAGGCAGGCGGCTCGAAAACCGTTACATTTACCAACTACGCCGAAGACGAGTTAAAGATCGTTAAGACTTCGGAAGACGGTAACGTTTCGGGTATCCAATTTAAAATAGAGTACGACCAATCACTCGGTAATTCTGATGAACCTTATTGGGCAGTATATACAGATGGTGGTACTCACTCGGACGGCTTGTATACAACCGACTCTTCCGGCGAGATTATTTTATCAAACATAAGAGCTAACAAATACAGAGTAACCGAAATAGTACCCGATGGGTATTTAGCACAGGAACCTCAGATTAGGGAGGTTAAGTACGGCGAGACTACAGAATTCAGTTTCCACAATGAGCCGGAAACAGGCGAGCTAAAGATTATCAAAACCTCTGAAAACGGTGTAGTCGAAGCCTTCACATTCTATTTGTTCAAAGGATCTACGCCGGGTAATTATGTAGGTCAATATACTACAAATGAAACAGGCGAGATACTCATTAAAGATTTGAAACCCGGCACGTACTGTGTAACAGAAAATAAGAAGGCTGGGTATAAGGCTCAATCTTATCAAGTAGTTACTGTAAAATACAACGAAACCGCTGAAGTAGAGTTCTACAATGAGCTTGAAAGAGGCGACTTGAAACTCTACAAAACTTTCACTCACGATGATGGATCAGACGAGTTCACAGTCGATGGGGTTATTGATCCTGATGTAGTAAACGATATAACATTTACCTTGACGGGTACATCTACTGTAGGCGAGACAGTTAATGAGTCCGCTAAACTACAGGAAGACCCTGACGGAAATTACTATGTAGAGTTTAAGGATATACTCATAGGAACATATACTCTGCACGAAGAGTTAGGAGGTACAGCAAGCAAATATCTTACTCCTATGGAAGACCGAACCGTAACAATTTCCTACGATGATGAAATAGAAGTAGATGCCGAAAACTTCATAAAGACGGGCAACCTTGAATTTATCAAGATAGTTGAATACGGCAACGTAAACGACATCAGGTTTAACTTAAAGGGTACTTCCGATGTAGGTATTGAGATCGATTTGACTGTCAGTGTAACGGGCAGATACACTTCGACAGTAATACCTTGGTACGGTATTGTTAACGGTAGCATTTATTCAGGAGAAGCGACTGCCCGTGTAATAAACGGTAAGGTTGTATTCTCCAACATACCTGTCGGAACATACACACTGACAGAAACACAATGTAACGATTACTACATCGTAATGGAAACCAAAACCGATGTAGTAATCACTGCAGGTGGTACGGTAGATCTCGATGGTCGGGTAAACGGTCAAGGTCAGGTAGTGAATGAACTGAAGAGGGGCAACCTTAGAGTATACAAAGAATCCGAAAACGGTCAACTTTCTAATATTCTTTTCAGATTAGAAGGAACATCAGATTCGGGTATGTGGGTATCACTTGAAGCGTACACCAACAGTCAGGGTATTGCCGAGTTCAATAAAGTACCTATTGGCAGCAACTATACTTTAACTGAGGTTAATGCTGATGATTACTTTATTCCAAACGACCCCATAACGGGTATAGAAATAGTTTGGGAAGAAGAGGCGACAGAAGACGATGAAGTAATCACAATTGTAAATGTAGAAAACTACGTAAAACGTGGTGATTTAGAGCTTACAAAGACAATCGAAATCTCCAAGTACGCCGAAAATAACTCATTGGCGGGCTTCAAGTTCAGATTGTACGGTACTTCCGACTCAGGGCTTGCGGTTGATATAACCGAAACAACCGATGAAAACGGCACAATTACGTTCAAGAACGTATACATCGGCACTTACACTCTTGAAGAGTTAGACACTCCCGAAAGGTATGTAATACCCGAGCCGCAAACGGTAACTATCCATTGGAACGGTCTTGATGAAGACGGAAATGTGGTAGACGCTTCACAGGCAAAAATCCCTGCGGCTAAGGCAACATTTGAAAACATACTGAAATATTGGTCTGTAACTGTTGTCAAAGAAGATTCCGAAAAGGGTACCGCACAGGGTGATGCTACTCTTGCAGGAGCTGTTTACGGCGTTTACGATAACAGTGAGTTGGTAGACACATATACTACCGATGTGAACGGAACATTTACAACAAAAGAGTATGAATGCGGTTATAATTGGACAGTCAAGGAAATAACCCCCTCGGAAGGATATTTGCTTGACGAAACAGCTTATCACGTTGGCGCAGAACCCGGAAACTACACAGTACCAAGGGGTAATGTTGCTCCCACAATAACCTCAAATGAGGACGTAAAGAAGGGTTCATTCCTGCTGTTAAAAACAACAGGCAACGGAACAGGCATCTATGAATTTGAGGTAGGCGCAGAGTTTGAGGTATACTTGACAAGCGCAGGAAGCTATGCAGCAGCCGACGCCGATGAAAGAGACTTGCTGATAATCGGCGAAAACGGTACAGCAGTCACTAAGCAATTGCCTTATGGCGTATATACGGTGCATCAGACTAAGGGTTGGGACGGCAGAGCGTTGTGCGCTGATTTTATCGTCTATGTAGGTGAAGAAAACAACTCTTATCAGCTGATACCCATCAACAACGGCATCTTTGAGAGCCGCATAAGGGTAGTTAAGGTTGACAGTGAAACTGGCGAAACCATTCCCCTTTCAGGCGCAGCCTTCCAAATCTACGACCCCGAGGGCAATCTTGTGGTACAGACTTCCACATATCCCGAATACGATGTATGCGACACATATTATACAGACGTAAACGGTGAGCTTGTTACTCCCGAACCTTTGGCTTACGGAATAGGGTATAAGTTGGTTGAAGTACAAGCCCCCTATGGGTATGTACTGAACAGTGAACCCTTGTATTTCGATGTAGTTTCTTCCGTAGCAGATTACAATGAGGAAGATATTCTGATAATCGAGCTGACCTTCCAAGACGACCCCCAAAAGGGAATAATAACGGTCAACAAGTCGGGCGAAATATTCTCTACCGTATCTTATGACGGAGATCTATACACACCGCTGTATGACACAGTTCCCCTTTCGGGTGCGGTATATGCTATATACGCAGCCGAAGACATCTACACCGCTGACGGAACATTACGCTATGCAAAGGGCAGTGAGGTAGACAGAGTAACTACAAACATAAGCGGAACAGCCTCCTCTAAGGCTTTGTACCTCGGCACTTATACAGTAGTGGAGATTGAAGCTCCTTACGGTATGGTGCTTAACAGCACCCCTATGACAGCGGTAATACGCTATGGCGAGCAAACGGTTGAGATCACAGATGATACATTGGTATCCTTTATAAACGACCGTCAGCAGATTGCTTTGAATATGTTCAAGGTAATGGAAACCAATGAGCTGTTCGGATTGGGTATGGGCGATGAGATCTTAGCGGTATCCTTCGGACTGTACGCAGCCGAGGATATAACCGCTAATGACGGTACGGTAATACCCAAG
>JAAVIE010000063.1 GCA_014799325.1 Oscillospiraceae bacterium | reverse complement strand
GTGGAGAAAAAACAACTGCACCTTTGAAAACGGAAAAATGCAGCTGATAATCGACAAAGACCCCCTCAGCACCCAGATCCCCTACTCAGGAGCTGAGTACCGCTCAAAAGGCTTTTACGGCTACGGAAGATACGAGGTCACAATGAAGGCTATCAAGAATGACGGCGTTGTTTCCTCCTTCTTCACCTACACAGGACCTTCCGACAATAACCCTTGGGACGAGATCGATATTGAAATTCTCGGCAAGGACACCACAAAGGTACAGTTCAACTACTTTACCAACGGTGTCGGAAACCACGAATATATGTATGATTTAGGATTTGACGCTTCGGAGGATTTTCACACCTACGGCTTTGAGTGGCATAAGGACAAGATCGTGTGGTTCGTAGACGGAAAGGAAGTCTACACAGCAGATCAGAATTTGCCCTCTACCCCAAGCAAGATCATGATGAACGTATGGTGCGGAAAGGGCGTTGACGGCTGGCTCAATAAGTTTGATGACAGCAACCTCCCTCTTACCGCGGAATATCAGAGCATTTCCTTTACTGCCTTTGACGAATGATAAGGAGTAATTGAAATAAATTAAGTACTTAAGCAAATTTTACAATTCAACAATAAACTAAAAAGGAGAATGAACATGAATTTGACAAAGAAAAAACTGTTGTCAGTGTCTGCTGCGTCAATTATGATGTTAGGTCTGCTGGCGGGCTGTACACAGGACGGAGACCCAAGCAATACCAACAACGGCGGCGATGTCAGCACAAATGCTCCCTCTACTATGGGTGAAGAACAGCAAAGTCAGGCCGAGGAGATCAAGGTAAAGGATTTCGAGCTTGAAAACAAGGAGCTGACCTTCCTTGCAGCATGGGCAAGAAACCCCGCTGCCGGCAAGAACAAGGACGTAGCTTTGGAGCTGTTCCAGACAAGATTCGGCGGCAAGATCAACGACGTTATCGTTAAGGACGATGAAAGATTTACCACACTTGCCAGCATGGTTTCCACAGGACAGTCCCCCGACTTCTTCTCCGCAGGCGATATGGACGCATTCCCCAGAGGAGCTACCGCTAAGATGTTCGCGCCCCTAGACGACATCATCGACTTTAACGACGAATGGTTCGGCAGCAAAAAGGAATTCAACGATCCTTTCATATTCAACGGCAAGCACTATGCTGCTGTTATCGGACCCGAAATAGACGCATTGGTAGTCTATAATCAAAGTATAATTGAAGAAAACAACCTTTCTGACCCCGCACAGCTCCTTAAAGAAAACAAGTGGGATTGGGACAACTTCTACACAATGATGACTGATTTCTGCAGCAAGGGCGAAGATCGTCACGGTGTTGACGGCTGGTGGGTAGCTAAGGGTCTTTCCAACTCCTCCGGCGTTCCCTTTATCGGTATGGAAGACGGCAAGGTTGTCAATAATGTAAGAAACGCTTCTATCGAAAAAGCGCAGCTTCTTCTCGAAAAGCTCTTTAATGAAAATCTCGCATACCCCTTGGCAAGCAATGAACACGGTGAATGGCAGAGCTGGCCCAAAGATGTAGGCGAAGGCAAGACTCTGTTCTATATAGCAGGCTATTGGGCAATGACCGAAGTAAATACCGAGTACGGTCTTGCAAACTACGGCGACATCAAGGATGTAAGATTCATTCCTGTACCCTGCGAGCCCGGCTATGACAAGATCAGTATTCCCGCAAGAGTTAACGGCTATATGCTTTGCGCAGGCGCTCCCAACCCTCAGGGCTTTGCAGCTCTTATGTATTGTGAAGCAGCTGCCAGCGACAGTGACGCAGCAGAGCAGATCACAAAGGATCAGTACTTCAACGAGTACGGTTGGACAGACGAAATGTGGGAAATGAGAAACACCATGTTCAAAATGGTAAGAGAGAACCCCGTATATGACTTCATGAGCGGCGTTTCCGCAGACTGCTACGACGCATTGAACAACCCCTCCAAGGACTCATTCCACAGCGGAGCTTCCTGGGTACAGACAAGAGAGACCATTTACGACCGTGTTCAGTTAGAAGTTGACAACATTAATAAAGCAGCTGAAGAAGGCTAAGCTTAAATAACAACGTCAATTCGCAAATAAAAACAAAATCTAAACCAAAAAACAAAAACCATAAACAGAAAGGAATTTTATCATGAAATTAAGAAAAGTACTTGCAACCGTAGTTGCTGCTGCAACTGCTGTAACCACTCTGACAGCTACCACTTCCGCTTACGATTTTAAGACACCTTCCGACGGTTTCTCTCCCGAGAAGGACGGCTTCTATCTCGGAGTGGGCTGGGACAAGTGGACAAATGTTCCCAACGATCAATTAGAGGGTCTTAACGAAAATACTATTGTAAAGATCACATTTACCACCGATGCAGACGGCGATTACTGGAGCCTTAAGCCTTACTCCGGCGAAGGTCAGGAAGGCTTCGTAGATCCCGATAACACTGTTAACCCCGATGCAGTATTTGGCGGAACCTCCACCCCCGGCGACTCCTTCAATGTTGAGGGTATGACCGAGATCCAGTTCAAGATTGCTCCTTCCGTTATCGAGAAAATAAAGGCAAGCGACGTTGGCTTGGAATTCGTTGGTCACTGTGTAACTTTAATGTCTCTTGAGCTTATCAATGACGCTTCCGCAGATGATAACAAGGACGAAGATACCACCACTGCAGAAGATAATGCTCCCGCAAACGATAACAATGACAGCAACACCACACCCGACAAGGATCAGCCCAACACCGGTATCGAAGGCGTAGCAATTCTTATGGGCGTTGGCGCTCTCGCAGCAGCTGCAGTTGTGATCTCCAAGAAAAGAAAGTAATAACCGCTGAAAAAGCAAAAAACAGCTAAACAATTTTTTTCTATTCATTTTTCCTATCCTAAATAAATCGCAAACCCTCCTGTCCGGACAACAGGAGGGTTTGCGGTTTGTTTGTATATGATTTTACGGTATGTTTTTAATACAATATCGCTCTCTTATCCTACGATACTTTTTTAATGAAATACCGCTTTTTTATCTTACCAAAAAATATTTTATGAACCAAATCACTCTTTATCTCCCCACCTCGATCTGAAATACTTCTCTCTGTATTCCTTTGGGGTAAGCTTGGTGTAGGTCTTGAACTGCTGAATAAAATAGCTTTCGGAGTTGAAGCAAAGATAGTTTGAAATTTCAATGCAGGAATAATCGGAAAATCTGAGAAGATTTTCAGCCGCTTCAATACGCTTCTGTGTTATATATTGAGAAACGGTAATTCCCACCTCTTTGTGAAAGAGCTTTGAGAGATAGGGCGCGCTTAATCCCACAGCTTCCGCTAAATCGTTGAGACCTATTTTATTGTGCAGATTCTGGGAGATCATGTCAAGGCAGATGAGAACAGGGCGGGAGAAAAGTCCTTTCTTTATTATAGAGTGCATTCTCTCGGTGTAGTCGTCCACAAGCTCACGGTGGATCCTGTGTATTTCGTCGGCGGTAGTGCATCTGTCAACGCTGAGAATATAAATGTCGCTGAGATTGTAGGCGGTCTCCATTTCCATACCGCCCTCTATGCAGTATCTTGTAATAAAGGCAATGGTGATTATAAGGTGGTATTTCAGGTTGGTGAAGTCGCTGTCGCTGAGCCGTCCGAAGCCGCTGCCGCCTAGGGGCTTAAACAGGCGTTTTACCTCTTCCTTGTTGCCCATTTTGACGCTTTGGTAAAATTCCATTTCACGCTCGTAGGGCAGGTGGGTTATCATATACTCGCGGTTGTTGAAGGTGGTTTTTGTAAGGGCTTTATTTATTTCATGTATATTCATTGTCAATACCCCCATATCAAATTTTTATCTATCATATCACATTTTTGCTCTAAATGCAAGACTAAAAGGACAAAAAATTGACGGTTACAGCAAAAAAATGATATAACCTATTTGCATCTTATGGTATTCTTATAACAGAAAAATTCAGGAGGCAATTATATATGGAGAAATTCACAGGCTTCACCAAAGGCGTAAATTTAGGCGGCTGGCTGTCCCAGTGCGATTATAAGAAAGAGCATCTTGACAGCTTTATCACAGAAAAGGACTTTGAGAAAATTGCGTCATGGGGACTTGACCATGTGCGCATTCCCATTGACTACAACGTAATACAGGACGACAACGGCGGGTTTAAGGAAAGCGGCTTCGGCTATATCGACTGGGCTCTGTCACAGTGCAAAAAGAACGGACTGAACGCCGTTATCGACCTGCACAAGACAGTAGGCTACTCCTTTGACAAGGGCGAAAAGGAAAGCGGTTTCTTTGACAACATCAAATATCAGGAGAGATTTTACTCCTTCTGGGCAGAATTTGCAAGAAGATACGGCAATGATGATAGCATTGCTTTTGAGCTGCTGAACGAAGTCACCGACAAGAGCTATTGCAAAAAGTGGAATGAGATCGCCAAGGAGTGCATAAAGAGAATACGCATTTTAGCGAAGGACACTGTTATCATTATCGGCGGCTACTGGAACAACAGCGCGGAAGCTATCAAGGATCTTGATGCGCCTTATGACGACAAGGTTGTGTACAACTTCCACTGTTACGATCCTATGGTATTTACCCACCAGAAGGCGCCTTGGGTAGATCAGTTTGACGTTTCAAAGGATATGAGCTATGAGGAATGCGGATACAGCACGGAGGTTTTCATAAAGAGCTTTAAGGAAGCCGCTGAGATTGCCGAAAAGAATAACACGGTGCTTTATTGCAGCGAGTACGGCGTTATTGACAGAGCTTCTCCCGAGGACGCTGTAAAGTGGTTCAAGGCTATAAACGGCGCTTTTGAGCATTACGGTATTTGCAGATGCGCTTGGAATTACAGGGAGAAGGATTTCGGGCTGTCTGACGAGAGAATGAATGGGCTTATCGGGGAGCTGGCTAAGTATCTTTGATTTTTGGATTTTTGAAAGTTTTTGGATAAAAATAGGTTTGGGTCGGTTTGGCACCGACCCAAAAATATGCTTAAAATAATCACTTGACAAAATAAAAAGAAAAAGTTATAATATAAAAAAGAGAGCGAGATGTTGTCGCTCCCGAATGAGTTATAAAATAACTGTCAACGTTTGCGACGAGGAGACAGTTATTTTTTTATTATTCATTTCCTTTTATTGTTGAACAAAGCTAACAGAAAGGTTAGAACAAGAACGACTGTATTGATAACTCCATCAATAAGTAGTAAAATGCTGATCAATTCTGATAAAGCTATATGCATGCCATTCTACCCCCTTTCTTATCATATTTGTATTTGCTAATAATACTCAGGAGCTTTATATAAAACAACATCTCGACATCTCTGACTCTCTTAAAAGAGTCTCCTCTTTTAAGGAGACAATTACATTATAACATAATTTGTCCGTTAATGTCAACATCGGACAAAAATCGTACCTTATTTCACTGCAATAAAACAAAAAAACTGCCGTCTGCATAAGCAAACGGCAGTCATTTTTAATAGCTTACTTCATCATAGAAGCAACTTCATCAGCGAAGTTTTCTTCTTTCTTCTGAAGTCCCTCGCCCTTCTCATAACGAACGAACTGAACAACCTTTATGTTCTTTCCAAGGCTTGCAACATACTTTGCAACGGTCATTTCGTCATTCTTGATATAAGGCTCGTCCATAAGGCAGATCTCCTCGGTGAACTTCTTCATTCTGCCTTCAACGATCTTTTCAATAACGTTCTGGGGCTTAGGCTTAGCAGCTTCCTCGTTCTCCTTAAGAGCAAGGTTCATCTGAACCTCTTTCTCCTCTGCGATCACATTGCCGGGAACGTCAGCCTGGCATACGAACTGAGGAGCAGAAGCAGCGATCTGCAAGCAAAGATCCTTTGCGCACTGCTTTACAACATCGTCATTAACATCGTCAGCCTCGATCTTCAAGAGAGTGCCGATAATGCTTCCGCCGCCGTCATGAATGTAGCTGAACAGGTCGCCTTCCATTCTTGCAAAACGTCTGATCTTGATGTTTTCGCTGATAGTAGCGATTCTCTCGGTGAGAACGTCCTGAACGGTCTCGTTTGTGCCGCTCATCTTAACGCCAAGAAGCGCGTCAACATCAGCAACATCATTGTCGATAACAGTCTGTGCAACCATATCAACAAATTCAACAAATCTTTCGGACTTAGCTGCGAAGTCGGTCTCGCTGTTTACTTCAACGATAGCGCCGACCTTCTTAGCCTCATCGATCTTTGTATAAACCAAGCCTTCTGCTGCAATTCTGGTAGCCTTCTTAGCTGCCTTTGCAAGACCCTGCTCGCGGAGGTACTTTACAGCGGCGTCAAAATCGCCGTTGGTCTGCTCCAAAGCGCGCTTGCAGTCCATCATGCCGCAGTTGGTCATTTCTTTAAGCTGTTTTACGTCCTGTGCGGAAATAGCCATTTTTCTTTCTCCTTTATTTAATATTTATTGTAATTATTCAGCAGTTTCTTCGGTTGCTTCAACAGTTTCTGCAGCGGGTTCTGCTTCCTCGCCTGTTACGGGAGTTTCGCCCTGACGGCCTTCGATGATAGCGTCAGCCATTGCGCCTGCGATAAGCTTTACTGCGCGGATAGCGTCGTCGTTTCCGGGGATAACGTAGTCGATCTCATCAGGATCGCAGTTTGTGTCTACGATAGCAACGATCGGGATACCAAGCTTCTTAGCTTCTGCTACAGCGATTCTTTCCTTGCGGGGGTCAACGATAAAGAGAGCTGCGGGGAGCTTCTGCATATTCTTGATACCGCCAAGGAACTTTTCAAGCTTTTCGATCTCAAGGTTCATCTTGCTTACTTCCTTCTTGGGGAGCAGGTCAAAGGTGCCGTCCTGAGCCATAGCCTGGAGCTGTTCAAGTCTCTTGATCCTTCTCTGAATGGTGGTGAAGTTGGTCATCATACCGCCCAGCCATCTTGCGTTTACGAAATGAGCGCCTGCTCTTTCAGCCTCTTCCTTGATGCTGTCGGAAGCCTGCTTCTTGGTTCCTACGAAAAGAACTTCTCCGCCCTCTTCTGTCACCTGACGAATGAACATATATGCTTCGTCAAGCTTCTTAACGGTTTTCTGCAGGTCGATAATGTAGATTCCGTTTCTTTCTGTGAAAATGTAGGGCGCCATTTTAGGGTTCCAGCGTCTTGTCTGATGTCCGAAGTGAACACCGGCTTCAAGCAGCTGCTTCATTGATACTACTGCCATGGTAGTTTCCTCCTTGTTTTTGGTTTTTTCCTCCATAGCGTTTTACTTCTCCGCTGAACCCTCCTATCTTTTCAGAGAGATTCACACCTGTGGAAAAGTCAGCGTTATGTGTGGATTTGCGGTAAAAAATCCGCCTAATTATTATAACATAAGACGCCCTTATTTACAACTATAATCTTTTCGTCTATTTTAACAAATTTTTCAAGAATCCTTTACCGTTATTTGTATGTATTGGTAAATCGCAGGTAACAAGAATGGTGTCCTGTCCGATGACCTCAATGTCGCACCATGGGATATAAAAGTCATCTTCACGCCCGAAGAGCCCGAAAAACTTGGCTTTACCGTATACCACCAGCTTGCATATTTTGGCGGTGCAGGTGTCGAACTCGATGTCGTCGGGATAGCCCAGCTTGCAGCCCGTTTTTACGTTTATTATTTCTTTGCAGCGCAGGTCTTCAAATCGGCATATCATAAAATCACCCCTTTTGGATAAGTTATGACAAGTTTTGGGGAAATATGACGAATGGGCAAGAAAAATGTTATATCAAGAAAGTTGTGCCGATTTTGGGTTCTCTCAGGAAGGTTGTGCTGATATATGCCCGCTTTCGGGAAGGTGTGCGAGTAGAGAGCCGCTTTTCGGGAAGACGTGTGAGTAGAAACCTGCTTTTCGGGAAGATGTGTGAGCAGAAACCCGCTTTTAGGGAAGAAGTGCGAGTAGAAACCCGCTTTTCGGGAAAGTTGGCGGTAATTATGGTTCTCTCAAGAAACTTGGCGGTAATTTACTGATTTAAAAAGAATTTCAAAATTCCGAAAATGAAGCTCAATGGCGCAAGCGCCAAGAGCTTCATT
>JAAVIE010000062.1 GCA_014799325.1 Oscillospiraceae bacterium | reverse complement strand
TTTTCGTTGAAAATTTTGTCTTTTTTGAAATTCGTGCTATCAGGGCAGTGGTGCGAGTGATAGCCCGCATTTTATAACTTGTGCTATCAGGGCAGTTGTGAGAGTGGTGACCCGCATTTTTTAACTTGTGCTATTAGGGCAGTTGTGAGAGTGGTGACCCGCATTTTATAACTTGTGCTGTCAAGGCAGTTGTGATAGTGGAAACCCACCTTTAAGGAAACAAGTGATAATTTTTCACCGCTTTTAGAGGTGTTGTGCTGATTTTTACGGCTCTCCCAAGAAACTTGACATAAAATAGGGGCTGTCTTTTTTTTACAGCCCCCGTTTTTATTTCTTTTTAAGCTTCTTCCCGCAATTATAGCAGTAATCGGCGACCTTTCCGCTTTCTGCGCCGCATTTTGTACAGCGTATCCCATCAGAATAAGCAGAAAAATCAGAATAAGACAAGCCTGTCAGAGCGTTGCCCAAAGGCGCGTTTACCGCCGCTGTTTTTGACGTGAGCTTTGGGGCAAGCCTGATTTTCTGCACAATGTAAAGACAAAGGGCAGCTATAAAAGTCAGGAAAAAGGCAATTCCCAAAATAAGAAAAACTGCGCGGACAGGGTAGTCCCAAACGGAGTCTTTTGGGGAAGCTTCCTCTTTTTCGCCATAGTGGATCGTCACATTGCTGTGATCCGTTTCGTAAACGCTGAGATAGCTCATCAGATCTGTGCTTGCTATTGAGGCTGCAGTTTCGCTGTCAATACCCAAATATATGTCTTTGAGAACAGTATTGTCTCTCAATATCTCCGACATTATGCAAACCGTTGAGGGGATATAGAGGGTCTCAAGCTCCGAACAGTTCTCAAAGGCGTAGGGTTCTATTATCTGTACGCCTTCGGGTATTTTTACAGATTTTAGTTTGAGACAGTATTCAAAAAGGCTTTCGGGTATTATTGTGATATTTTCGGACAAGGTCACCTCCTCCAGCGACCAGCAAAAGGCAAAGGCGCTGCGCCCTATATACTTTACCGAATCGGGGATATCAAGCTGTGTTATGTCAGAGCCCGCAAACGCGTAACGACCTATGTATTCAAGCCCCTCGGGCAAGGTCAGCGATGTTAATGCCACCGTATCAAATGCCATATCGTCTATGATCGTTACAGTGCTTGGAATGTTTACATTTTTCAGAAAGCCGCAGTAGGAAAAGGCATTGCTGCCGATATAAGTAAGACCCTCGGGCAGATCCACCTGTTCAAGGTTGCAGCCGTAAAAAGTATTTGAGCCGATCTTTGTTACGGTGTCTGGGATCGTTATATGCTTGACGGGAGATATTACGCTGCCCTCCTCGCCCCTGTACATATAACCGCTGTCGCCGAAAAAGTTTCGGGAATATAGGTAATCGGGATCAACTGCGCCGTAGGAAAGCTCGGTGACCGGTTTTCCCTCTATTTCCGAGGGTACGGTAATATGCTCCTCGTTTCCCGAATATCCGCAGACGCTTATGTGATCGTCCATGTCAAAATAAAGCCACTGTCCGCTTTGCCTAACTCCCTCTGCGGTTTCCCAATAGACATTATCTGACCATTCCCTGTTGTAATTTTCTTTCGATACAGCATAAACACAGCCCGAAAGCCCGACATTTACGGGGCTTATGATCAGGAGGAGGGATAAACATAATTCTATGGCGGATAAATAGTATTTTTTCTTCATCTTTACACCTTTTCTATAAATTCTATAAAATCATTTTGTCAATTTAGGATATATGGCTGCCCGATTCAGTTTCTGCTCTCCCAAATCATTACTTTGCGGAATCGGGATATATGGCTGCCCGACTCAGTCTCTGCTCTCCCAAATCATTACTTTGCAGAATCGGGATATATGAGCTGCTCAATATAATCTCTGCCCTCTCCCTTAAATATGGGTATCTCGTTATCTATCGCCCACTTGGTGTACTCCGTTCCCTCTGCGGGAATTCTTATACAGCAGCTTCCGCGCTTGTACTTTGTGGGAAAATCGTTCCAGTTTATGCCCTTTTGCAGCATCAGCATATCCTGGATTTGGCTGCAGGACTTATTCTGCATTTCCTTTGTGGAGAAATTGGAAAATCCTGCCATTTGGACGGAGTTGCGGGCAGCGTCGTTTTGCCGCCATAATACGCAGTTTGTCACTTCTTCTCTGGGAACGTTGAAGATGCGGGCGTCAAACATTGCGCCCATTGCCCTTGCCTTGGCGTATACCGCAAGCTGTTTTTCCTTGGCTTCCTCAGCTGTTTCGGCTGTTTCGGAAATTTCATAGGCTTTTATGTTTCTTTCAAAAGCGCGGTTAAATTCCATTGTAGCCATGCTTGCCGCAACACTGGCGCATTTCTGTATATTGTAGTCGAACCAGCCCTGGGAGTCCAGCTCCTTGTAGTCGATAAGCACAAGGGTTATCTCGTCCGACTGTGTGTAGCCTAAAACGCAGCCCTGTACGTTTTCGCAAAGATACTTCATTGTGTCCTGCATGGATCTTGAAAAAACCTCGTCAAAGGGCTTGATAAAATTTCTTGTAAAGGTGTGGAAAGCCTTTCCGTCTATACGAATAATGACAGGGGTTCGGGGTGTCAGGTGAGTGCGGGTGACGTACTCGTATTTTTTCATGCGATCTCCAAGTTGATCTTTCAGCATTTTGTTTTTCCTTTCTTTTCACTGATTTGTTATCTTACTGTCTCTTTCTGCCGCATTTGTAGCAATAATTTCCGATAGGGCTGTTGAGGGTCTTGCACTTTGCGCATTCCCAGGTACCCAGCACTTCGGGGCGGAAGCCCTCCTTATTCTTTTGCTCCTCCGCCTTTATTGCCGCTTCACGTTTCTTTCCTGCTATAAACAGTATAACAAATATTACGGTTAATGTCAACCAAATCAGTGTAATTATTATAAGAAAAACTGACAATTTATCGATTTCCTTTTCTTTCTCGGGATATGGCGAGGGCGGGGGCAAGGGCACGGGGGTGTTATAGGTGATGTTTACATTGTCGTAATACTCCGCCACTTCCTCATATCCCGAATTTTTGCCTGTGAGATCGTCCATTATGCCGGTTCCCAGGACTTGCCTGCACTCGTCCCACTCTGCGGCAAAATATATGTTTTTCAGGTTTTTGTTGTATTGGAATATCATGTCTGTTCTGCACAGGGTGGAGGGGAAATATACTTCTTCAAGATTTGGGCAGATGGTGAAAATATCTATGCCCAGCCAAACGATCCCCTCGCCGATATATGCTTTTTTCAGACTGACACAGCTGTATAACAGACCGTTTTCAAGCTTTACAAGTCCTCCCGGCAGAAATATTTCCTCTATCTTGCTTTGGGAAAAGGCGTAGCTTCCTATATAGATCACAGAATCGGGAATATGGATCTGCGCCGCAGGTACGCCCGTAAAGGCAGATTCTCCTATGACCTTCAGACCCTCAGGCAGAAATATTTCGGTAAGTCCGCTGTTTGCAAAGGCATAGGCTCCTATTGCCGTCACATTTTCGGGAACTGTCACTGAAGTGAGATTTTCGCAGCCTTCAAAGGCGTTTTCTCCGATAAATGTAAGGCTTTCCGGCAGGATCACGCTTTTCAGTATTGATTGTGTGTAGAAGGCATAGCGGTCAATAGACACCACCCCCTCGGAGATCACCAGCTCGGAGGTGTTTTGGTTGTACGCCTCAAAAAAGGTATAAACAGTCACATCCATAAAGTCTATCTCGGTTTCCCGCGGCGCGATCCTTGTTACCTTTTTTCCGTTTATTTCAGTGGGGGTGACGATCCTGTCCTCGTTTCCGGTGTAGCCGCAAATCGTTATATGATCGCCCATATCGTAGTAGAGCCATTTATCCCATGTAAGAGGCTCCTGCTTTTCGTTATCGGTATCAGGCTCCGCCGCCTGTATGGGGCAGAACAGCATTACCGTACATAAAAGTATTATGAGAGCAAGGGAGAATTTTCGGGTGCTTATTTTAATATTCGTTTTTATGCTCGTTTTACTGCTCATTTTTATTCTCCTTTATTCTTTGACGGTCTGTTTTCAGCTTCTTTCCGCAGTTGAGGCAATAGCTTGCTTTTTCGCCGTTTTCCGCTCCGCAGTTTTTACAGCGTACTCCATTAAAAGAATCAAGCCTTGTGAGAGCATTGCCCTGCGGTATTGCGGAAAACTGCTTTGTGTTTTCTTCCCTGATGCGGCGGCGGTCATGCAGTTTTTGCGAAAGATACAGATATAAGGTTATTACAAGAGTAAGGGCAAATACCGCAGTCAGAATTATAAAAACAGTTTTCAGGGGGTCTTGGGGATCTTGGGGCTTGTCCGATATTTGCTGTGAATTTCCCTCTGCCGCGGGCTTTTCTCCGAAGTGAATGTTTACGCCGCTGTAATCCGCTCCCATGTCAAGGCTCCACACCATAAGGCTCATAATATCGGTTTTCGCTTCGGTATCGGAAGTCAATATACCGTCATCGATCCATACGGATCTGAAAGCGTCAACGTATTCCTTGTCTGCTTCAAAATAAATATCTTTAAGAGAGGTGGTACTGTAAAAAATACTCTTTACCGAGATCACCGACTTGGGGAAATGTATTTCTTCAAGGCTCATACATGTGCCAAAAGCGTTCATCTCTATTATTGACACTCCTTCGGGGATCTCTATGTTTTTTAATGAAATGCAGTTTCCAAACATGGATTCCGATAAGGTACGCATATTCTTGGAGAGCTTCACATATTCAAGCTGTAAGCAGCCCAAAAATGCGGATTTGCCTATATATTCTACGGTGTCGGGGATTATTGCCTCAGTTATGGCCGTATGAGCAAAAGCGGCATATCCTATATACTCAAGACCCTCCGACAGATCGACCCTTGAAACAGCCGTTGAGTTAAACGCCAAAGCTCCTATAGTTTTTACGCTTTGGGGAATGTCCGCCTTGGTAAGATTAGTGCAGTCTTTGAAAGCTCCCTCTCCGATAACGGTCAGGTTTTGGGGCAGGTCTGCCTGCTCGAGGGAAAGGCATTTATAAAAGGTGTAGTCCCCTATTCTTTTTACGGTGTCGGGAAAGGTTATACGCTTTACCGAGGTTTCAGCGGGGGGCGGGATCTTATCGCCTGTAGATCTGTTATTGCCGAAAAAGTCAACACCGCTGTAGCCTGTTTCGGTTATACAAGTGACTTCTTCTACCGCTTTTCCCTCTATTTCCGAAGGGATCGTGATATGCTCCTCGCTGCCTAAGTAGCCGCATACCGTTATATAATCTCCGTTGTCGTAGTATTGCCAGCTGCCGCTTTGGTTTATTGGGGGGCTGATGGCTGAAACGGCAGCCGTCATATTTGTAAGCAGCAGGGCTGACAGACTTATGTCAGCCGTTATTTTTAAGATTTTATTTATAATACTGTTTTTCATCAGAGAACCTTTCTTTTTAGCGGTCTTTTTCTTGTGTCAGAGGTTATGGCAAATTATTTCAGATGTCTTGTTCCTGTGTCAAAAAAATTTTTCCGACATATTTCGGCTACCTTTTTCTTCCGCACTTATAACAATAATTGCCGATAGAGCTGTTTATCGTTCCGCACTTTTCGCATTCCCAAGCCCCCAGCACTTCGGGGTGGAAACCTTCCTCTTCCTTTTTGGCTCTCCCGCCCTTTGCCGCTTCGATCCGCTTTTTCCCTTTTATAAAGAGTATGAGAAAAACTGCGGAAAGGGTCAGGCAGGCCGTCGAAGCGGCAATCAGGATAACTGTGGTTTTATCAATATTTAAAGGCTTTGTGAAATTGCCCTCCTCTGATGTGGGAACAGGCGTGTTATAAGTTATAATGACATTCTCATAATAATACATTATATCTGGGCTTTTTTCTTCGGAGCCGTCGTCATAGTCGCCTATGAGCCTGCTCAGAATGTTGGCGCCGATATTCTGCTTCGTCTCCTCCTCATTGGCGGCAAAGTACAGATTTTTCAGCTTCAGGTTATAGCTGAATATGGAGTCTATCTCTTTGAGGGTGGAGGGGAAATATACCTCTTCAAGATTTGGGCAGGATTCAAATAACGATGAGCCCAGGGCTTCCGTGCCCTCGCTTATGTATACCCGTTTGAGGCGGGTACAGCCGCTTAGCAGGCTCGAAGTCAACTTATCAAGCCCCGCAGGCAGCGTTATTTCCTCTATATTGGTTGAGAAAAAAGCCTCTCTGCCTATACTTAACACTGAATCGGGAATATGTATCTTTGTTAAGTTTGCATTGGCCATGAATGCTCCCTCTCCTATGATCTTCAAGCCCTCGGGAAGGTATATTTCGGTAAATCCTGTCCGTGCGAAGGCGTATGTGCCTATCCCTGTAAGGTTTTCGGGGAAGGTTATGGAGGTGAGGTTCTCGCAGTATATAAAGGCTCTGTTTCCGATAAATTTAAGGCTTTGGGGCAAGCTTATGCTCTTTAATATCTGACTTCCTTCAAAGGCGCTTTGGGCGATCGAAAGCACTCCCTCGGGAATAGTTAGAGACGTGCCGCTGCCGTTGTAATCCTCAAAAAACTCATGCACGGGGTAACCGTCGGTTCCTAAGCGGGCGGAGATCTCCGTTACAGGCTTTCCGTCTATTTCGCTTGGTATGGCGATCCTTCCCTCTGTTCCCGTGTAACCGCATACGCTGATGTGGTCGCCCATGTCGTAATACAGCCATTTTTCCCAAAAGCTTGGGGGATCGGTTTCGATTTCTGTGACTGTGGATTCGTTAGATCTATCGGCGTCGTTGTTATAAGCTTGAACGTGTAAGGGGTATAAAAGGGTAAATATGCAGAAAAAAGCCATTGGAATAAGAGCTTTTATTTTTCCGCTCGGTTTTGCGGTTTTCCTTTTTACTGATTTTATTATATTTATCACTCTACCGCTCCTTTTGTATTACTTTTTAGCGGAAAGCCTTTTACCGCAGTTATAGCAATATTCGGCTTTTTTACCGCTTTCCGCGCCGCAGTTTTTGCAGCGTATCCCGTCATCGGATCGGGGCTTTATAAGAACACTGCCCTGTGACAGAGACGGAGCGGACGGTTGAGACACAGTCTGCTTTTGGGTCTCTGCCTTCAAATAGGGTTCGTTTTGTCTTTTCTTCACAAGATACAAGGCGAGAAATATCATAAAGGTGATAACAAACACCGCTGTCAAAAGCAGGAAAATGTCCCTGATACGCTCTTCCAAGCTTTTTTCCTCCGGTATTTCCGCCTTTTCTCCATAGTGTATTTTTATGCTGCTGTAATCCTTTATATTGGGAAAATCCGATTCCCGATTGTAAAACTCCATAACACGCTCAAAGTCCGATTTCATAGCATGTTTTACTTCCGCGTCGAGATCGGGTTCCCCTCTATACCTGTATTCTTCGTAGATCTGTCCCGCCGAACGGTCCTTGGCAAAGCTTACGGTTTCCCTGTCGGCGGCAAAATAAATATCCCTAAGAGAGGTGTTCTCTCCCAAAATATCGTTAAAAAAATTGACCGTTGAGGGAAGATAAATTTCTTCAAGGCTTGTGCATTCATCAAAGGTCCTCTCCCCTATATTCAGTACGCCTTCGGGTATTTCCACTGTTTTTAACTGTCTGCAACATTCAAAAAGGTAATCGGGCAAGAACTGTATATTGGCTGTAAGCTTTACTTTTTCCAAAGCATAGCAGTAGGAAAAAGCAGATTTTCCCAAATGTTTCAAGGTTTCGGGAATTTCAACAATTTCCACGGCTGTACGATAGAAAGCGCGCTCTCCGATATACTCAAGCCCCTCGGGAAGATTGATTTCGCTGATTATCGAATCCTCAAAAGCGCGGTCTCCTATGACCTTCACACTGTCGGGGATATCCGCCTTGGACAGCTCGGGGGTGTACTCAAAGGCGCTGTCTTCTATAACAACAAGTCCTTGGGGCAGATCTGCCTGTTCAAGTCTTGTGCAGTTGTAAAAAACATATTTGCCTATTCTTTGTACGGTGTCGGGGAAGGTCACACGCTTTAAAAAATTTACAAATATGAGATCATAATCCTCTTCTGCCTGTTCAAAAAAAGGTTTTGATTCTGCCTCGCAGATAACCTCTCTTACCTCTTTTCCTTCTATCTCCGAGGGTATGGTGATATGCTCGTCATTTCCCGCATATCCGCAGACGGCGATATATTCGCCTCTGTCGAAATAGCGCCATTCTCCCTTTTGCAGGACGTTCTCACCGCTGTCGGCGGAAACGTTAACGCCTGTCAGATTAAACATAAGAACTGCGGACAGACAGATCTTTACAACGATTTTCAATATTCCCTTTTTATTATTCATAAAGCAGTCTCCTTTCCGCTGTCATCTTTTTCTGCCGCATTTGTAGCAGTAGTTTCCGATAGGGCTGTTTGGCGTCCTGCACTTTTTACATTCCCAAACGCCTAAAACCTCGGGGTGATAGGCTTCCTCTTCCCTTCTCTTTTCCTCGGCTCTTGCCGCTTCAAGCTCGGTTTGTTTCCTTATAAACATTATCAGGATGATCACGGTAAGAATAAAGGCAAGTATTGAAGCGGCAATAAGGATAATTGTAAATGTGCCGAGCTTCAAGGGCTCCTCGGGATATTCGTGCTCCGCCAAGGGAACGGGTGTGTCAAAGACAAGCTCTACATTGCTGTAATCGGTAATTTCTCCGCTTGGATCAAAAATCTCTTCGCTGTATTTTGAGCTTGCTTCCGCATTTTGCTCCAAAATTTTTTCCTCTACCGTAAGCGTTTCAATTATTCTGCTTCCGAACAATTGTTTGCATTCCTTCTCGCTTGCGGCAAAGTATACGGTTTTCAGATCTTCGGTTTTGTGAAAGACATTGTCCGCCCTCCGTAGAGTGGAGGGGAAATATACCTCTTCAAGTTTCGAACAGTTATAAAAAGCATTTGTCATTACCGATACCGTTCCCTCACTCACATACACCCTTTTAAGACGGGAGCAGTCGGAAAACAAGCCTTCTTCAAGCACCGCCAGCCCCGCAGGCAGGGTTATTTCCTCCAATAGGCATGAATCAAAGGCATACGACCCTATATAAGTCACCGAATCGGGTATGCTGATATGGGTCAGGGGAGTTCTTGTGAATACGCTCCATCCTATGGTCTTAAGTCCGTCGGGCAGATATATTTCGGTCAGCCCCGAATTGTAAAATGCTCCCTCATCTATGCTTATCACATTTTCGGGAACGGTGAGAGAGGTCAGTCCCTCGCAGAAAGCAAAGGCTTTTTGCCCTATATACAAAAGGCTTTTGGGCAAATCAACGCTTTTCAGATTTGCACAGTTGTAAAATGTGTTTGCATCAATAAGCACAACGCCCTCGGGCACCTTTACAGCGGAGGTGTTTTCATTGTATTCCTCAAAAAACATATACAGCGGCTCTTCAAAGGTTCCTGTATTATGGGTGGAAAGCTCGGTTACGGGTTTTCCGTTTATATTGTCCGGTATTGTGATATTTCCGTCCGTTCCCGTGTAACCGCAGACGGAAACATAATCTCCTTTGTCAAAGTAAAGCCATTTGCCCCAAGTATTCGGGGTCTCTGGAGCAGATGCTTTGTCTGCGTCATCGGACAGCTTGGATAGCTCCTCCTCATAAGCTTGGGCGGGCTGTAAGGGGTATAAAATAAACACCGACAGCAAAGCCGACAGAATAAGGGCTTTTGCTTTCATATAGGCTCTTGTTTTCGTCTTTTTTGTCATTGCCGCCGCTCCTTTCTTTTGCTTTTTCTGTTTATTTCCAAGCATTTTCTTCTTGTCTGTTCATTTTTTTCTTTTTTCTGAACGTTTGCCTTTTCGTTCATTTTTTGATTTTATCTGAACATTCTCCCTTTGCCTGTTCAATTTTTGTTTTTTACTGATCATTTTTACTTTTTGGCTTCTTTTTGGATAACTTCTTTCCGCAATTGGTGCAGTAGGAGGCTTCTTTGCCGCCGCTTGTGCCGCAGTTAGGGCATATAATTACATCAGAGCTGTATTTTGTGAGGAGGTTGCTTCCCTGCTCCGCCCTTTTGGGCTTTTGGGCGGCTTTCTGGATCATGAGCATACATATCGTTATCAGAAGCAGGGCGGCGAAAACTATTGAGGTTATTGTCAAAAGCTCCCTTGTTTTTTCCGCAGCGGTTTTTTCTTCGGGAATGGGTTCGGGATCCGGCTCTATAACGGGGTCTTTTTCTCCGTAAACTATCTCGGCGTTTATATCGTAAGTCCTGTATTCCCAGAACGCCAAATATAATATCACATCATCTCCCGTTATAGTATCCGCCCTGTCCTTGTCAAAAGCAAAGCCGACAGTTTTAAGGGAAGTGTTACCCTCTAAAATGCCCGCGGCGCTTCTGAGACTTTTGGGGAAATGTAATTCTTTCAACTTTTCGCACTGGGCAAAGGCGTCAGCTCCTATGGTCTGCACTCCCTCGGTAATTTCCACCGTTTCAAGAGATGCGCAGTTGTAAAAAAGCTGTGTGGGTATCTCCCTTATGTTTGGAGGCAGTTTGATGCTGCTTAACGCGGAGCAGTTCCCGAAAGCCCCTGTGCCTATTATATGAACAGTCTCGGGAATATCTACTGTTTCCAAAGAGGCGCAGCTTGCGAATAAATGGGGCGATATTTCATTCAGGTTTGCAGGCAGCTTCACCGACGATAATTTTTTGCAGTCGGAAAGGGCGTTTTCTCCTATATATTCTACTGTGTCGGGAAAGGTAATTTCGGTAATGGGGGTTTGGTAGAACGCCATATCTCCTACATACTTCACGCCTTTGGGAATGGCAAAGCTGTCTATTCCGGTCATACCGAAAGCGCCGTCACCTATTCTTTCCACCGCCTTTGGCAGATCCGCCTTATGCAGATTTTTACAGCTGTGAAATGCCCTTTCTCCTATATCCGTGACAGAATTGGGCATATCTATCTCTGTCAGGGTAAGGCAGTTATAGAAGGTGTACGCGCCGATCCTTTTTACCGAATCGGGTATTGTTATGTGAGTGGTCTTTGGGTCGGGGTCTGTCCACCCCGCTCCCGTGCCCGGATAAAATTCACCGAAAAAGCAGCTGCTCTTGAACTGTCCGCTGAAATATCCGTCAACTGCAATGCCGTTGAAGCGCAGCTCGGTGACGGGCTTGCCGTCTATTTGGTCGGGTATGGTTATATGCTCCTCTTTTCCCAAATAGCCGCAGATAAGGGCTACCTCACCTCTGTCAAAGTACAGCCATTCCCCGCTTTGGACAGGGGTCTCATATTCGGGGGGCAGGGAGAAAACAGGCGGTGACAGGATAAGTGCTGTGAAAAGGGTCACCAATAATATACAGGCTGTGTTTATTGAAATCAAAAATCTTTTCATTGCCTTAATGCTCCCCCTTTCTTCCGCACTTGTAGCAGTAGTTGGAGATAGGGCTGTTAGGTGTTCCGCACTTTTTACACACCCACACGCCTAAGACTTGCGGGCGGAAGCTCTCTTTTGCGTTTTGCAGCTCGGTTTCCTTTTTCTTCGCCCCAATTCCCAATGATCTTCTTATAAAGATTGTTAAAGAAACTGCAGTGAGGATAAAGCACACCAGCGTTACTCCCAAAAGAATAATTGATACAAGGTCTGTTTGGGAGCTTTCAAGATCGGAATTATCGGGTAAAGCGGGTTTATCCGTTTGTATGGGAGCCTTGTAGATGCCGTAAGTCACATTTAAATTTCTAACGACCTCCCAGCCCTCTGCCTCTCTCCAGCTCTCTTTCATCATAGAGACCTCAAGGTCCTCGTTCTCCGCGGCAAGGGGATTGTAGTATTCCGTTCCCGCAAAATGCAGGGCTTTCAGGCTGTCGTTTCCCACAAGTATTCTTTCGGAGCTTTTGAGGCTCATGGGGAAATATATTTCTTCAAGGGCTCTATCGTTGGCGAAAAGGTCAACGCCCAGCGTCTCTACTCCCTCCCCTATATAGGCTTTTTTGAGATTTTTGCAGTTGGCGGCAAGTCCCTTTTCAGCCTTTACTATGCTCCCCGGCAAATATATCTTTTCAAGCTGTGTGTTGCGGAAGGCATACTGACCTATCGCCTTTACGGTGTGGGGGATATAAACTTCCTTCAACGCCGAGCCTTCAAAAGCATATTCGCCTATATACTCCAAGCCCTCGGGGAGATATATTTCTTCAATGTCGCTTTTCCCAAATGCGTAATCGCCGATATATTCTACATTTTCGGGAATGACAAGGGAGGTAACGGCGCAGGAATCAAAGGCTTTAAAGCCGATGTATTTAAGGCTTTCGGGCAGCGTGATCTTTTCTATTTTACTGCTTTGAAAGGCGCAAAATCCCAGCGAAATTATCCCCTCGGAGATAATTACCTCTTTTACAGTGTCGGTATAGGGGAAAATATTGCCTGAGCCGAAAATGGCAACTAAACTGTCTATATATATTTCAATGTTTTTTCTGCCTGCTACTTTTATTACTCTTTTTCCGTCTAACTCCGCGGGTATGGTTATAGTTTCTTCCTTGCCGTTGTAGGAGCAGATGCAGATAGTGTCATCGCTTATGGGGTAGTACTCCCAGTCACCGCTTTTGGTGGTTATTCTTTCTTCGGGTTCGAATGTTTCTTCGTTGTAGTCGGCGGATATGGGGAGTGAAAAAACGGCGCATATTAAGAATACAAGAAATGTTTTTAGGATCTTATTTACTTTTTTCATTTTTTCTCCAAAATTTGCTAAGCTGTAAAAATTCCAAAAAAGCCGCACGAATTTTTAAGCTGTGCGGCTTTTTTGGTTTGCGTTTTATTTTACTTTTTTCCGAAAAGTCCGCCCAGTTTGTCGGCGATACCGTCAAAGTTTACCTTTGCCTTAACACCGTCAATGATCCCGTTGATCTGATCGTCGGGGAGGTCTACCCCCAAAACGTCCTCAACCGCCTTGACAGGCTCCTTCTGGAACTTTGTGGCAAAGTCCTTGTCGCTTTTTACCTTGTTTACAACTTCGTCGATTTTTGCTTTGATGTCAAATGCCATTCCTGTATTCTCCTTTTTTATATTTTTACGGCAACTGCTCCCGTTCCCTTTTTCGGAATTTCGGGGAGCAATTTTTACCGCATTTATCTGAAATGATCAGATCTTTTCCTTTCCGCCCATATACATTCTGAGAGGTTCGGGGATCTTAACCGAGCCGTCAGCCTGTAAGTTGTTCTCCAAAAATGCTATCAGCATACGGGGAGGAGCTACAACGGTATTATTGAGGGTGTGGGGGAAGTAATTGCCCTTTTCCTTATTCTTGATCCTTATGCCAAGACGTCTTGCCTGCGCATCTCCTAAATTGGAGCAGCTTCCTACCTCGAAATATTTCTTCTGACGGGGCGACCATGCCTCAACGTCCACACTCTTTACTTTAAGATCAGCCAGATCTCCCGAACAGCACTCCAATGTTCTTACGGGAATGTCAAGGCTTCTGAACAGCTCTACCGTGTAGGTATACAGCTTTTTGAACCAATCCATGCTTTCCTCAGGCCGGCACACAACTACCATTTCCTGCTTCTCAAACTGGTGTATTCTGTACACGCCTCTTTCCTCAATGCCGTGCGCCCCTACCTCTTTTCTGAAGCAGGGGGAATAGCTGGTGAGGGTCTGTGGCAGGTCTTTTTCCTCTAAAAATGTATCAATAAATCTGCCTATCATGGAGTGTTCGCTGGTGCCGATAAGGTAGAGATCCTCGCCCTCGATCTTGTACATCATATTTTCCATTTCCGCAAAGCTCATAACGCCTGTTACAACGCTGCTTCTGATCATATAGGGAGGGATATAGTAGGTGAAGCCCTTGTCGATCATGAAATCTCTTGCGTAGCTCAATACAGCGGAATGAAGTCTTGCAATGTCGCCTTTGAGGTAGTAGAAGCCATTTCCGCTGGTCTTTCTGGCGCTGTCAAGGTCGATGCCGTCTCTTGCTTCCATTATATCGGTGTGGTAGGGTATCTCATATTCGGGAACTACGGGCTCGCCGAAGCGCTCTATCTCTACGTTTTCGCTGTCGTCCTTGCCGATAGGCACGCTGTCGTCAATTATATTGGGGATAACCAACATTCTTTCTCGGATCTTTGCACCCAGCTCTGCCATTCTTGCGTCAAGCTGCGCCATTTCTTCTGCCATGTCGGTAACTTTTTTCTTTTCGGCTTCAGCTTCCTCTTTTTTGCCTTGCGCCATAAGAGCGCCTATGCCCTTGGAGATAACGTTGCGCTGGTTTTTCAGGTTGTCGGCTTTTCCCTGGCACTCTCTCTGTTCTTTATCGAACTCGATTACCTCGTCCACCATGGGAATTTTCTCGTCTTGGAATTTCTTCTTGATATTTTCCTTTACTATGTCGGGATTTTGTCTTAAAAATTTAATGTCTATCATTTTTGTTTCCTCTTTTCTTTGTTATTTTGAATATTATTTTGACTGCTTATTTTGCTTTTATTTTTATTATTAGCTTGTTTGCTATTTTGTTTGTCTTTTAATGTTTCTTTTGCGCTCGGAAATAGCTTAAAAGATCTTAAAAGAAAATTCTTAAAAATTCAAGAAAAGCAAAACGATTTCAAGAATTTAAAAAAGTTTGGGATTTGGAATACCGCGGAAAATCAAGCGAGATACGCTGTTATTGCTCGTTTCCGATAACCTTTAAGATCTCCCTCAATTCCTCCTCTGTCTTGCAGGATATTTCAAGGGTTATTTTGTTTCTCTTGGGGGTTATCTTTACCGTCTGCCCAAGCAGCTCCTTAAGGCTTATCTCCGCTTCCTTGTAGAACTGCGGTATTGGCTTGGGCTGCTTGCTCTTGCTTGCTTTGCCGTTAGCCGCCTTCGCCAGGTTTTCCGCCTGCCTTACGGTCAAGCCCTCTGCGACGATCTTGTGTGCAAGCGCCAACTGCTTTAGCTCGTCCTGTACCGATAAAACTGCCTTGCAGTGACCTTGTGACAGCTTGCCCTGCTTTGCCATTTCCTTGACCTCTTCGGGAAGTTCGAGGAGGCGCAGCGCGTTGGTGATCGATGATCGCGCCTTGCCTACTCCCTGGGCAATTTCCTCTTGCTTCAAGCCGTATTTTTCCGTCAGCTGCTTGTAGCCGTTGGCTTCTTCAATGGGGTTCAGATCTTCTCTTTGGAGATTTTCGATAAGTGCTATCTGCGCCGTTTCCGAGTCGGTTAGCTCCATTATTCTTACGGGAACTTCGGACAAGCCCGCTATTTTGGCTGCTCTCCAACGTCTTTCGCCTGCCACTATCTGATAGGCGCCGTTTTTCTCCCTCACTGTCAAGGGCTGTATCACGCCGTGTTTCGAAATGGACTGCGCTAACTGATTAAGCTGCTCGGCGTCAAATTCCTTTCGGGGCTGATCTTTGTTTGGCTCGATTTCCCCTATCTTTAGTGTGACGATGCCCTCACGCTGTTCCGAACTGCCATCGGTGAGGTCGATGCCGTCATCGAATATGCTGGAAAGGGTACTTCCCAGACCGCTTTTTTTTGCCATACATTTTCCTTCCGTTTTTGTATAATTTACTTTTTAAAACGCCATTAAAGCTTTTATACTATTTCTTTATCATACTGTAGACTTTGTCTGCAGTATGATTCGCCGTGCTATGCACGGCGTTGGCGGTGAAACCGCCAAGAAAGTTAGTTCAATACTAATTCTGTCAAAATCAAAGATTTTGACAGCCGCCCTTTGGGCGGCATCATACAATAGACTTTGTCTATTGTATGATCAAGAATCAGTATTACAGCATCATAGCCGCCTCATTTGCCTTTTTGAGAACTTCCGCCGCCAGCTTCTTATACGCCTCCGCTCCCTTTGAAGAGGGGTCGTAATATGTAATAGGCTCGCCGTGGCTGGGAGCTTCGGAAATTTTCACCGCTCTTGGGATCTCGGTCTTGAAGATCCACTCCGCAGGGAAATTCTCCTTTATCTGATTCTGCACGTCCTTATTCACCGTCAGACGCTTGTCCACCATGGTGAAAACCACTCCCATTATCTGAAGGCTCTTGTTGGTGGAGGACTTGACGCGCTTTACGCTGTTCAGCAGCTCTGCCACTCCCTCCAGGCTGTAGGGCTCGCACTGCATGGGGATTATCATTCTGTCGCAGGCGGTTATGCCGTTGAGCGCCAACACTCCCAAAGAGGGCAGGCAGTCTACAAAGATCAGGTCATACTTGTCCTTGATCTGTAAAAGCGCCTTTCTAAGCTGCAAAGTCTTGTTCTTATAATTGGTAAGGCGGATCTCCCCCTCTGCCAGCGCCTGTGTTGCGGGGATTATCCACACGTTTTTAAAGCCTGTTGACAACACTGCTTCCTCGGGTCTTACCTCCCCCATTATTACATCATAGGTGGTGTATTTAAGCTCTTTTTTGTTGATGCCTATGCCTGTGGAGGCGTTGCCTTGGGGGTCTAAGTCCACCAAAAGCACCTTTTTCCCTTTTTGTCCTATGGCGGCGGCAAGGTTTATGGCCGTGGTGGTCTTGGCTACTCCGCCTTTTTGGTTAACTATGGAAATAATAACTCCCAAAATTACCTCTCCTTTCCTGTGTGAGATACTATTATAATATACATCTTTTTAAGTATATCACAATATGAGAAAAAAATAAAGTAATTTTGGGAATTTTTTTGTAATTTGCGGTTTTTTGTTATATTTTTTGGGAGAGCTTTTGTGTTCCACGGGGAACTTTCTCCTGAAAGCCTTTGTTAGTGCAGATCTTTGCCGATTTGACTTTTGTTTATTCTCCTTTTTGATTTTGTTCTTTTTTGGTTATCTTTCATATGCCCACGATCCGCAATTATTCACTGTTCCACGGGGAACATTTTCCACAAAGCCTTTATTTAAGCGGAATTTTGACGGTATACTCCACAAATTCCTCCGTCTTTTTCTTGGAGAAATCGCAGGGGATACCGGCAGTTTTCATAAGATCAACGGTTTTCTTAAAGCTGTTCAGGTATAAGCCCAGAGTGTTCATCGGATTGGTTCGGGTGATGATCTTAGGCTTGGGCTTCTGCTCCTCCTCAATTTGGGAAATCACCTCGTCTATGTAGCGGTCAGTTTGCAATGTATTCAGCTGTCGGGTGTAAATTTCTCTTGCTGCCTGTTCCCTCCTCCCTTCGGGAATGCGGAGTATTGCTCTCGCCTGTCTTTCGTTCAGACCGTATTTCAATACCGCTTCCTTTTCGCTGTTAGAAAGACGAAGCAGGCGGAGCTTATTGGCAACGGTGGACTGAGCAATACCCAACCGCTGGGCGGCTTCCTCCTGGGTAAGACCGTAATGCTCGATAAGTCCTTTTATAGCGACTGCTTCCTCCAGGTAGTTCAGATCCGCTCTTTGTATGTTCTCAAGGATCGCCAAAACTGCCGATTCCCTGTCCTCTTTATCGGAAACGATGCAAGGCACATTATCGAGATTCACCAGCTTGGCAGCGCGGAGCCGCCTTTCTCCTGCTATCAGCTGGTAACCCCTTTCGGTCTTTCTTACGATCAGCGGCTGCATTATCCCATTTTGCTGTATGCTCACCGCCAGCTGTGTCAGGGCATAGTCGTCAAAAAACACTCTTGGCTGCGCAGGGTTCGGCTCGATAGAGGAAACGGGGATCAATATAACGTTGTTTATAACATTTTCGGTTTTTCGCTCTTCCTTTTGCTTTGAAAAGATCATATATACTCCTTTGTTATGTAGAGGGGTCGGGATAGGATTTTGTAAAATTTTTCGCTCTAACATAATTATACATATTGAAAAGACAAGAGCAAGGAGAAAATTACCTCATTATCCGACACACTTTTACATGAAGCAAGGCAAAGAATGAAAAAATGAAGTTTTCCAAAAGAAGAAAGGGCGAAAAAGTGCAAAAAAATAAGCCAAAAGAAGAATTTGGGAGAAATTTTCTTTCGGCTTATAATATTGTTTTTTCTCATTCTTTTACAAAAACCAACAGCTTCCGACCGTCGCCGCAGGGTAATGAATAATCCTTGACGTCCGTGAGGGTGAGGTGCAGCTTCTTAGATGCAGCTTCAACCTCGCTGTTCATCTCGTCCTTTGAACCTCTCATCGCGAGAAACCGTCCGCCCTCTTTCAAAAAAGGCGCGGCATATTTCAACAGAGTGGGAATGTCGGAAACAGCGCGCGCAGTTACAATGTCGTACGAGCCCTTATAACCCGATTTTCGTCCCAGCTCCTCCGCTCTGCCGTGAATTATCTCAGGCTTAAGGCTAAGCTCCTTGGAAAGAAGAGTAAGATAATCTGTACGTTTCCGCTGCGCGTCAAGCAAGGTAAATTCCAGATCGGGACGGTAGATCAGCCAGGGCACCGCAGGAAAACCTGCCCCTGTTCCTATGTCAAGGCAGCGAGCATTTGCGCCTACCTCCGCAAATTTCAGGGGAAGCACACTGTCAACAAGATGCTTTTCGATAATTCCCTCTCTGTCGCGGATCGCAGTAAGGTTCACTTTATTACAGCAGTCCTGCAAAAAAAGGATCATCTTATCCGCTTGCTCTGCCTGTTCTTGTGTAAAAGTTATTTCGGCATCTTGAAACGCCTTTATAATATCATCGGTCATAATTGCTCCAAATAAAAAACTTTATGTTCCACGGGGAACATCTTGAACTTTCCGCATAACAATGCCCTTTATCTGTCATTAAACAAAAGCAGAAGCACGGTAATGTCGGCAGGATTAACGCCGCTTATCCTGGA
>JAAVIE010000061.1 GCA_014799325.1 Oscillospiraceae bacterium | reverse complement strand
TCCGCATTATTTAACTTGTGCTATCAGTGCAGTTGTGAGAGTGGAAGCCCGCTTTTAAGGAAACAAGTGATAATTTTTCACCGCTTTTAGAGGTGTTGTGCTGATTTTTACGGATCTTTCAAGAAACTTGACATAAAATAGGGGCTGTTTTTATGCTGAGGAACAAGCATAAAAAATGACTTGTTTCCGTCAACCCACAACCCAATAATAAACGCTCCCCCGCTTGGCGGGGGAGCGAATTTTTAACTGCAACACAAAATCAAGCCTATCGCAAAAGATTAGTTATCTCTGCCCCGCCGCATATTCCTCCATATTAACGTCAATGACCTCCCTAACGGGCTGTATCAGAGCATTCTCATAATTACACTTCCACATATTCACCTGATCAAACTGTCCGTCGGGCTTCACCGAGTCCACGGTATCGCCGTTCTGTATTGGATTGTTATTGCTCAGAATATAGGACTCGATACAGTAAGCATGATTCACAATAAGATTGGGGTCAAAGTCATGGAAATGATACTGCAGATCAGGCAAAAACAGCAAGCCCATACCCAAAGTATCAACTATCATATCGTTCTTGGTGCCCTGTATGGTAAAGAACCGCACGTTCATGGCAAACTTGATATATCTGTCATTCCTGGGTATCTTATGTTCCCTGAAATCCTTTGCGGGGAACAGCTTCAAGGAATTGAAGAACAAGATAGCCTCACAGTCGGGGAACAATTCCATAACAGCCTCCGCAAAGTCCATGTCAAGATTAGCCCTTACCAAAGCAGGCAGCACCGAGGTATACATATCGGTGGCAATTATCTGATACTTGCACTCGGAAAGGATCTTGTCCTTGTCGGGGCAGTCCCACATCTGGCTTCTGATAAATGCGTCAAACTGATTTTCGTCAAATTCCACAGCGGGAGCCAGCATAAATGTAGCGGGGATCTTGCCGTCCTTAAATTCGCAGATGTAATCCTTGGCGGCAATGCCCGTTCCCTTTTCGTCATACCAGAAATGGTCGATGTCGCCTAAATATTCTTCCATTACCTTGGCTACCTTTTCCTTTGAGGGGAACGCGGGTTCTTTCTTAAACAGCAGCTTTACAACGAAAACGCCGCCGGGGTTTTCTTCTTTGCTCAGATCTTGCTGAAATTCTTCTTTTTCTGACATAAATAAATCTCTCCTTTTTGATAACGTTGTGTATTATGCTTTTAACTGTTCACTTTTAAAACAGCTGCTTCCTGCCTTCTCTCCTCAAGACTCACCCTGTTTTCGCAAGCCCTGACGGTATAGCTTGTAACGTCCAGCACTGTTTCCCCGTCTATCTGCAGCGCTGTGGGGCGGTCAAACTCCACCGTTACCTCTTTTGACGAGAAAATATCTATCTTCTTTGTGTACTTCACATGCTTCCCCGTAAAAGTGGAGGGGAAAGCCACAAGGGCGGGCAGCCGGAGCCAGTTATGGAATACCATGGTGGAGACCTTTTCATTTTTCAGCCTGTTCTGCATGGGGGTGGGCATGATACCGCCGCCGAAGTATCTGCCGTTCATGGTGGGAGCCAGCCATACCTTTTTATAGTTCTTGGTAACTCCGTCCGCAATAACCTTTGCGTTGGTGGGGGAATATTTGAAAAGCAATCCCAATATGGCGATAAGGGTGTAATTGATTTTCTTGCCGGGTTTCTTTACACGCAGCTTATCCCCCTCCTCGCAGCAAAAGCCGTCGATGCCGTAACCAATGCCGTTGATGAACTTGGAGGTCCTGCCCTTTACCGTAACTGTGGGAAGATTGATTATGTATGGGTTCATCAGAAATGGCTTTTGGCCTTTCTTTATGCCTAAATCAAAGAGAAAATCGTTGCCTGTGCCTGTGCCGAAGTAGTAAATGTCGCGGGCAAAATATTTTTCGTCAACGCCGTTGATAAAGCGGTTGATAGTGCCGTCGCCGCCCGATAAAACTACGGTAACGTCGTCAGGCAGTGAAGCAAAAAATTCGTTGAGGTCTTTTATCTTTGTAAGATCCTCAAATTCAAGCTGATCGTTGGGATAATATTGTGTTATCTTTTTGCACTCCGCTTCACCTCTGCTGTTGTCGGAGTAGGGGTTGAACAGGACTTTGTATCTTGCCATAGCTTTTTACCTCAAATCTTTTTGGACTGTGAAAAAGACAGTCCTTATTTTATGCAAAGTTTCTTGGGAGCGCTGTTAAAATCAGCACAGCACTCCTAAAGGCGGGCTACCACTCTCACAACTTCCTTGATAGCACGAATTTCAAAGAAGCGTATGACTTCCTACGGAAGTCTCAAAATTTTCAAAGAAAATTTTGACCGGTTCCGAAAATGAAGAGGAGCGACGCTTGCGGCGCGCCTCAAGGACGAGGCGCTGTCTGCCCAAAGCGTTGACAGGACGTCAACGCCCAAAGCAGACAATTGGAGCCTTCATTTTCGGAATTTTGAAATTCTTTTCAAATCAGTAAATTACCGCCAAGTTCCTTGAGAGAACCTAAATTACCGCCAAGTTCCTTGAAAGAACCCAAATTACTGCCAAGTTCCTTGAGAGAACCCAAATTATTGCCAAGTTCCTTGAGAGAACCCAAATTACTGCCAAGTTCCTTGAGAGAACCCAAATTGCCGCCAAGTTCCTTGAGAACCCAAATTACCGCCACTTTTCTGAGAGAATGATCACGCCGCACTATTTTTGTCAAAAGAATCAGTCTCATTAAGCGCTTTTAGCATCTTCTCTCTCACCCTCGCGCTTATCTCATTGGTTTTCATAGCCTGCACTTCCTCGGCGGGAATCAGATCAATATATGTGAGCTTGATGTGAGTTCCTTTAAGTGGGAAATTTTTATGTACCTTTTCGGTGTCCTCCAGAACCGCAGCCAAAATAGGCACATTGGCTTGCTTGGCTATCCTGAAAACCATGCTGTGAAAGGGCAGCAATTTACAAGTCCTGCTGCGTGTTCCCTCGGGATACACTCCCACGGAGAACTTTCCGCTTTTTATAAATTCCGCAGCGCGGTCAATGGTGGGCTTTGCGTTGCGGGGGTTTTGCCTGTCTATTGGCATAAAGCAGCAGCGCCTGATTATCCTGCCAAAAAATGGGATCTTAAAATTTTCGGGCTTGGAGATGTACACCAAATTTGTGCGGTGTCTGAGCGCCATCCAGCAGCTTATTGGATCGAAGTTGGAGCGATGGTTTGTCACCAGCAGAAACTGCCCTTCCTTGGGTATAAGCTCCTCCCCCCTTACCTCCACCTTTACTCTGGCGGCAACGTAAAGTATCACCGTGCTGTAATAAAGCAGGAAGCGGTAAAATTTGCTGTCCTTGTCATAAAGCTTGTTTTTATCCACAAGCTGACCGCTGACTACGAGGACTATGAACATAAACAGCAGCGATCCTGCCATGCCCGTAAGCAATCCCGATAAACATTGTAAGATCTTCATGATTTCTCCGTTTTTTAAAATATTTCTCTTATACTGTTTCTTTATCATACCGCAGACTATGTCTACAGTATGATTCGCCGCGATATGCACGGCGTTGGCGGTGGAACCGCCGGGAAAGCCGATATTTTTAGCTGAAAAATTCTGCCCCTGTAACGGCAATTCTCAAAACCGGCAAAATAATTTTTTAGCTGAAAAAATTTGCTCCTATAACAGCAATTCTCAAAACTGGCAAAACAACTTTTTTAGCTGAAAAATTTTACTCCAAGAATGGCGATGCCCAAAATCAGCAATACAACGCCTGTGGCGCGGTTAAGCACGATAGGGCTTGCTTTGTTGGCGAGCTTTGCGGCGATCCTCGCCCACAAAAGGGTGGAAAGGACGCAGAACAAAAGCGCCCACAGATCGGGCATTCCCGAAATGGCAAAATGCCCCAAAGCCCCCGTAAAAGCGGTAAAGGTCATAATAAAGACGCTTGTTCCCACGGCAGTCTTAAGCTCATATCCCAACACCGAGGTGAGGATAAGCAGCATCATCATTCCGCCTCCTGCGCCTACAAAGCCGCAGATAAAGCCGATCATCATTCCGCAGACTATGGATTGGATAAAACGCTTTTTGGGGCTTGCCGCAGCCATTTTCTCCTTAGTGGTCATAACGGGCTTTACTATGAACTTTATACCCAATATCATTGTCATAAACACCGAGAAGCTGCCCATTGCGGTTGTGGGTACAAGGCTGGAAATGTAGCTTCCCAGCAGGGTGAACAGCAGCACCGTGATCATCATGACGATGCCGTTTTTTATGTCTAAGTTTTTGTTTTTCCCGTAGGTGTAGGCGCTTATGCCGCTGGCGAGGACATCGCTTGCCAGGGCTATTCCTACCGCTTCAAAAGGGTCTATATTAAGGAATGTAATAAGCATGGGGCTTATGACCGCCGCCGCGCTCATGCCTGCGAAGCCTGTTCCCAAGCCTGCGCCTATGCCTGCTATGAAGCAGATTATGAATTTGTATATAGTGATTCCCCCTTTGTTTTTCTCAGGAAAAACGTGATGATTTTTGCGCCTTTTAGGAATGTTGCTGATTTATGGTTCTCCCAGAGAAGTAGTGAGAGCGGCAGCCCGCTTTTCGGGAGGTGGTGCAAGTAGATGTCCGCTTACGGAAATGATGTGCTTTTTTATCATTTCATTTTCTTTATATCATTAGCATCATAAACTACCTGCGCATAAATAGCCGCTATCACCTGGTATAATTCGGGGGGGACATGCTCCCCTGCGCTGAGCATTACCAGCAATGCGGCGGCGCTGTCGTCGCGGTAGATCGGTACGCCGTTTTCGTCCGCTATATTTAATATCTTTTTTGCCAGCTCGCCCATGCCCGAAGCCACTACTATTGGCGCGTAGTTCAGATCGGGGTTGTATTTCAATGCGGCGGCTGCGGTTTTTCCTATGGCTGCTTTACGCTTTGACATCGAAGCTCCTCCTGTTATCCTTTATTCTCGGGAAGGTCTCCGCTAAGGTGTGGGGCTTGATGAGAATTCCCGTTTTGAAATTCTGGACGTTGTAGCCTACGCCTGCGGCTATCCTTGTTATTTTGTCCGTAAGGGCTGAAACTCTGTAACGGTAGCTTTTTGGATAAAGCACCGAAAGATTCAGATCGCTGCCCCTGCTGTATGCGTCTACCTCAAATCTTCCCACCGCTTCCACATCAAAGGTCAGGAAAAGGTGGAAATGCTTAGGCTCGTTCTCTCCCCCGCCCTTTGAGGAGTTGTCGTTATCCACCCACAGCTCTCCGAAGGCTCTTGTGTCTTCCACCTGCAAGGGGATAATATAATGGGCGAGAGGGGTAAATACTCCCGGCGCGTTCAGCATACTTTGCAGCAGGTTTGAGGCGTTGAAGTTGTCGATGCCCCTTATGGCAGGGTGGTTTACGTTCCTGTCTATGAAAGCGGTAAGGGCTTTCATGGTCTCGGATTCATAGCCTGCGAATTTCTGTGTCGCCATTTCCTGGTTTTTCGCCATAAGTCCCAAAATCTCTTCAAAGGCGTCGCAGAGCATCTGACGCTCAGGAACGTCCGGGGTGTTCTCCAAAACTCTGTTGAGGAAATTCACCATATCGGTGAGATTGTCGGTACCCCTTATGGCGGTGCGCATCACCTCGGCAGCGTCGGGGGCGTTTCTGGGGATAAGTAAATTGAGCAGCCTGTCTATGGCGTCTCTGCCTTTAATAAGACCGCTTTTGTAGTTGTTGACGATGTAGTTTATCCTGTTTTCGCTCAAAGGAACAGTTCTGTGGTATTTTTCCGAGTCAAAGTCGGGCTTTTTCTCTTCCTCGTTTCCAATACTATTTCTATTTTCAAGGCCCTTTCTTTCAGCGTTTTGAGTCTGCGCGGGAACTATGCTGTCAGAGCGGATAAAAACAGGGTTTCCGTCCTTATCGATAACGGGCTGCCCCTGACTGTCGAAAAGCTGCTGCCCCTGTCCTCTGTCTGCGATCCGGTCTTGATCTATGAGAACAGGCTCGCCCCTTTGGTCAAGTATCTGCTGCCCACGGCCGTCAAAAATAGGCTGACCCTGACCGCTGTCGGTCTGATTTTGTAAAATATCCACAGGTCTGCCCAGGCTGTCAAAAATGGGCTTGGGAGCAGAATTGTCCTGTATAACAAAGATCGGTTCGCCCTGTCGGTTCAGCACGGGCTGTCCGTTATTGTCAAGGAGCTGCCGCCCTGTGCCGTTTTCCGCTATCTGACTTTGCGGGATAGTAACGGGCTCGCCCTTTTGATCAAGTATGGGCTGACCTTGGCTGTTGAACAGGGGAACATTCCCATCGGTCTGATCGGAGGGTAAATTCTGAGGAATAAGAACAGGCTCTCTCTCATGGGTAAGTATGGGCTGACCACTGCTGTCAAAAATTGGCTGCCCTTGAGCCCGGGAAACAGGCTGTCCGTTTTCTCCGGTCTGATTTTGAGAAACTGTGTTTTGGGAAATAAGAACAGGCTCGCCCTGTTGGTTCAGCACAGGCTGTCCGTGGCTGTCAAAAATAGGCTGCCCCTCTCCGTTTTCGGAAAGAATTTCCGCGGGGATAACGACAGGGTTTCCGTTTTGGTCAAGTATGGGCTTTCCCTCGCTGTCAAATACAACCTGCCCTTGCGGAACATTCTGCGTCTGTTCGCCGAACATGGGTTCTCCTCCGTTTATTTGGGGAGCGTCCGCGTTATTCTGATTATTTTGGACAGGAACATTTTCCTGACCGTTCAGAGAACTGAGGAAATTGTCTATGGCGCTGCTGTCAGAGTCTGTCTTTTCGCCGCTGCCTGCTAAATTTGACAGATATATCAGTATAGCCGCCTTTTCCGCGGAAACATCTTTCGTGGAAGATGCCGTGGGGGTGTAGCCTTGGGCATTGGCTTTTATGAGGTTGGTCACATATTCGGTAAAGGACTTGCTGAGAGCCTCTCTTGCGGAAGCAGAGGGGATCTGAGACATCAGCTGGGAGAAAGCGTCCTTCATCATATACTCGTTGGTATTGTATCTTGAAAGATTGTGTGTGACAAGGGGAACTAAAACCTCGGTGCGGCTGTCGTTTTGCAGGCTGACCGAAATGGTGCGCATCATAGCGGCGGTCTCATTTTTGAGGGTATCAAAGTTTTCTGCGGGATCGCCTGTGTTCCACTTTTCATAAAGGGCGTTGAGGTTTTTTGACAGGGTGGTTCCCTCGCCGAAATAATCCGCTAAAAAACTGATGTTGGATTTAATGGCAGTGATGATCTCGTTTCTGCTCATAGCGTAATTGAGGGATTTCAGCAGATTTGCCACCAGCTCCTTGGTGTCCTCCCCCGACTCCGCGCTGACCTGACGGAGAATGTCAAAAAGAGGATCTCCCGCGAAAACGGTGTTGTCCTTTTCCTGGGTCATTATCTCGTTCATCAGCTTTTCGGGGTTTATGTAAATGGCTTTGGTGAGGTCATCTATCTCTCCCACCAGCTCGGTGTAGCCGTTGAGCTTGGCGTTTTCCAGCAGATCGCCCGAAAAGACATCGTGGAGAGTTTCCACCGCCATTGAGGGGTCTTTTGCGGCGGGAACGCCCACAGAGCCTGTCAGATTGCCCTGTACCCCCTGATTATTGGCACCTGTGGAGGCGTCGCCCTTCTGTCCTACGGTGGTGGGGCGCTGTACGGGATTTAAGCCGTTGACGGAAAAGGGTTCCGCCCCTCCCGGCGTATTACTGCCGCTGCTGTTGCCGGAGGTAAGGGTCTTACCGCCCGTAAGCGGTCCTGATATTTGTGGAATCTGCGGCATGGTGGTATCCTTTCCGGCAATACTAACATTGCCACTAAAAATCTAATAAATACTTAAAATCATTGTGCTTTTTGAAAAGAATTTCAAAATTCTTAAAATAAAGTACTCCAACTGTCTGCTTTGGGCGTTGACATCCTGTCAACGCTTTGGGCAGACAATGCCTCGTCCCTGAGGCATGCCGCAAGCGGCGCCCCGCTCTATTTTAAGCACCGGTCAGAATTTCCGTAGGAAATTCTGAGACTTCCGCAGGAAGTCATACGCTTCTTTGAAATTCGTGCTGTCAAGGGCAGTTGTGCGAATAGCAGCCCTCTCTTAGAGATGCTGTACTTTTAAGATAGTTATACAATTATATTCTACCACATATTAAGAATAATTTCAATAAATAGGGAAAAATTTTCAGAAAATGTGATAAAACCATTGACAAAGGCGATTTTTAGTGCTATAATACACTAAGTTAGAGTAGGATAGAGTATTGTAAGACTGAGTTTTGGCTCGGTCTTAAATTCTTGTAGGGGGATTTTCTCCGGGTAAAAGTCAATTTTGATATGGCTAAGAGGTTGATATGGCAAAGGAAAAAGGCGGAAAAAGGGCGTTGGCGCCTAAAATAGAGGAACAGGCGAGAAAGCTCGCTCTGCCTATCGTAGAGCAGAACGGCTGTAAGCTGTGGGATGTGTGCTTTGAAAAAGAGGGCGCTATGTGGTATCTGCGCGTGCTTTTCGATCTTGCCGATACTGATGATCCCGACGGCGAAAGCCTTGACAGCGACCGCTGCGAGGAGATATCAAAGCCTATCAACGATCTGTTTGATAAGCAGAGCTTTATTGAACAAGTGGATATTTTGGAAATAGGCACCCCGGGAATTTATAAAAAGCTTAGAATCCCCGAACATTTCCAAAGCTGTATGGGAAAAAGAATAACCGCCCAAGTAAAAGCCGAAAAGGGCGAGGAGTTTGTTACGGGCATTCTTGAAAATTACAGCAAAGAGAAAGACGAAATTGCAGAAATTACCGTTGACGGAAGATCGATAAAATTCAGCAAGTGCATCAAAGTCAATTTAGACGAAGAAACCGACGAGTACGAGGAGCTTGACGAAAACGAGAGCGAAAACCGATCGGACGAAACAGTATCGGAAGAATAAAAAATCAAATAATATACAGGAGGGTCACACCATGGCTACCGGCGAAAAAGAAGCCAGCTTTAACGAAGCGCTGGCAATGTTAGCAAAGGAAAAGGGCATCGAACCCGAACTGCTTTTTGAAAAGATCCAGACAGCAGTAACCATTGCTGTTAAAAAAGAATATCCTAAAAGTGAAAATGTCACATTTGCAATAGATGAAAAGACGGGCAGCTTTATTGTTTCCCTTGTAAAGGACGTTGTTGAGGACGTGGAGGACGAAGCCAACCAGATGACTGTGGAGCAGGCGCGTACCTACAACAAGAAAATAAAGGTGGGAGAACAGTGCGTTATCCCTCTCGATACAAAGCATTTTGGCAGAATTGCGGCTCAGACTGCAAAGCAGGTCATCAAGCAAGGCATAAAGGACGTGGAGCGCAGCAAGCTCATTGAGCAGTGGGGCGAGCTTCAGAACGAGGCGGCTACCGTTAAGGTGTTGAAGGTAGAACCTAACACCCTGAACGCCATTGTGGAGCTTAACGGAAATGAAGTTCCCCTGTACCGCAGCGAGCAGCTTCCCGCAGATGAGCTGGCGCCTAATAAGATGATCAAGGTCTATGTCAGCGGCGCTTCACCCGAGGATAAGCGTCCTATGCTGAAGATCAGCAGAACTCACAGAGACCTTATCAAGAGACTGTTTGAGATAGAGGTACCCGAAATTTATCAGGGCATCGTGGAGATCAAATCCATAAGCCGTGAAGCGGGACAGCGCAGCAAAATGGCAGTTATCAGCAACGATCCCAACGTTGACGCTCTTGGCGCTTGTATAGGTCCTCAGAGAAGCAGAGTTTCCAACATAAGCGAGGAGCTTAAGGGCGAGAAGATAGATATTGTTGTGTACAGCGAGGATCCTGCCGAGTTTATCAAGCAGGCGTTAAAGCCCGCAGACGTTATCAGCGTTGATATTCCCGATGAGAATGTAAAAGCGTGCAGCGTTGTGGTTCCCGATAATCAGCTTTCACTTGCTATCGGCAATAAAGGACTTAATGCAAAATTAGCGGCGCGGCTTACAGGATATAAGATAGATATTAAGCCCGAGAGCGGATTTTTTGAAGGCTGATGATCAAAGCTTGATAAAAAAGCTTGCTGAAATTTAGCTTGCAGAAAATTCGACAGGAAATTACAAAATTCGACAAAATATAAGACAAAAATAAAAGGGATATGATATAAGGTGGGAAAAACCGAACCACAGAGAAAATGTATAGGCTGCGACGAAATGATCGGAAAAAAAGGCTTGCTCCGTATCGTAAAGGACAAGGAGGGCAGCATCTCCCTTGACCCTACGGGAAAGAAAAACGGCAGAGGAGCCTATATCTGCAAGGATATAAAATGCTTTGAAGCGGCAAGGAAAAAGAAAGCCTTTGAGCGTTCCTTCAAATGCAAAATTCCCGATGAAATATACGACAGCTTAAAAGCGCAGATCGAAAACGAATGAAATATATCGGTACTGTTGAAATAGGTGAAAACAGCTTATAGAGGAATGGCAATGAATATAGCGAATATATCAACTTTGGGGCTTGTACTTAAGTCGGGAAATATGGTTTTCGGCTTTGACGCAGTGAAGGAAGAGCTGCAGAAGCCTGATACGAAAATGGCAGGAATACTGCTGTCCTCGGATCTGTCGGCGAAAACCAAAAAAGAGATCGAGTTTCTGCGTGACAAGTTCTGCCCCAGCCTTGAAATTCTACCGACTGAATGGGATATGGAGCAGATCGGAAAGACTATCGGAAAGAAAACAGGCATCATTGCCATTATGGACGAGGGCTTTTGGAAAAGCCTTAATAAGAAAAAATAAAAAAGCAAAAACATAGCATATAAATAAAAAATTTACCTAATGATCTTGGGGGATACTGAATGGAAAGCAATTCTAAAGTAAAAATCAGAGATTTTGCAAAGGATCTGGACACTGCGCCTGCCGACATTATCGAGGTAGTCAAGGACTATCTCGGAGTGGAGAAAAAGGTTGCGGGAAGCTTCGCGGGAGAGGAGCTTGACATAGTTCTGGAAAAGCTGACACAGGACAGTATGGTGGACAGCTTTGACAAGTACTTTGCCGCAGGCGAGAAGAAGCGCAAGCAGGAGCAGGAAGAAAAGGAAAAGGCGGAGAAGGCGGCTAAAGAAGCGGAAGAAGCGGCAAAGAAAGCCGAGGAAGAGCAGAAGGCGGAAGAAGCAAAAAGAGCAGAGGAAGCTAAAAAAGCCGAATTAGCCAAGGAAGAGGCAAGAAAAGCCGCTGAAGCCAAGAAAGCTGAAGAAGCCAAAAAAGCCGAGGAAGCTAAAAAAGCAGAGGAAACCAAAAAAGCTCAATCTGCAAAGCCCGCTCAAAATAATCAGAATCAAAATAATTCTTCCGACAAAAAGCAGGACAGGGCTGTTGCTGACAATAAGCAGAAGCCTAATGCTAACGTAAGCTCCAAGCCTAATTCCAACTCCAATTCTCAGAAGCAGGATCAAAACAGATCTCATGATAGGGATAAGTCTGCCGGACAGGGCAGCAGCGAAAAGAACAAGATCCCCAAAATTCTCCCCAAACAGCCTACTGCTAAGGTCGATATTTCTACCATAAAGACCAACGAGCCCCCTGTAGCCAAGAAGAAGGAAAAGAACGAGAACAACGTTCAGAAAAGGGGCGAGCAGGTCACCAAGCACGTTGACACAAGAGGAAGCTATGTTGATCTTGACAAGTACAACGAGAAGTATGAAAGCATGGCTGCTCCCTCCTCAAAGAAGGGCAATGAATTCACAGGAAGAAAGCAGAAGCTGAACCAGAAGAGCCAGCAGAAAAAGGGTCAGTACGGCAAGAACGGCAGAGAGACCGAGGCTCAAAAGCTGAAGCGCCTGGAGCTTGAAAGAGCAAGAAAGCAGCAGCTCAAGGTACAGATCCCCGACGAGATAGTTGTAAGCGAGCTTGCTTCAAGACTTAAGGTAAACGCCGCCGAGGTCATCAAGCAGTTGATGAAGTTAGGCGAGATGTGTACCATAAATCAGGTGATAGATTTCGATACCGCCGCTTTGGTTGCCGAGGAATTGGGCGCTAAGGTAGAAAAAGAAGTAATAGTCACCATTGAGGAAAGACTCTTTGACGAGGAAGAGGACAAGGACGAGAACCTTGAACCCCGCAGCCCCGTTGTTGTAGTTATGGGTCACGTTGACCACGGTAAGACTTCTATCCTTGACTATATAAGAAACGCTCATGTTGCCGCAGGTGAAGCAGGCGGCATCACACAGCATATAGGCGCGTACCGCGTTACCGTTGACGACAGGGATATTACATTCCTTGATACTCCCGGACATGAAGCCTTTACAGCTATGCGCGCAAGAGGCGCACAGATCACCGATATTGCCATATTGGTTGTTGCGGCGGACGACGGTATCATGCCACAGACAGTTGAAGCTATCCACCATGCGAAAGATGCGGGCGTAAGCATTATAGTTGCTATAAATAAGATAGATAAGCCCGGCGCAAACGTTGAGAGGATCAAGCAGACCCTTACCGAGTATGAGCTTGTATGCGAGGAGTGGGGCGGCGATGTTATCTGCGTTCCCGTTTCCGCAAAGACAGGCGAGGGCATGGATACGCTGCTTGAAATGGTCAACCTTACCGCCGACGTTATGGAGCTTAGGGCTAATCCCAACAGACTTGCCAAGGGCGCTGTTATCGAAGCAAGGCTTGACAAGGGCAGAGGTCCTATTGCCACACTGCTTGTACAGAACGGTACTCTCCACGCAGGCGATGTTATTATTGCGGGTACTGCCGTTGGTCACGTCCGTGTAATGCGTGACGACAAGGGTCGTTCCATAAAGGAAGCAGGCCCCAGCGTTCCCGTTGAGATCATGGGCTTGGGCGAGGTTCCTTCCGCAGGCGATACCTTTGCGGTAGTTGAGGACGAAAAGCTTGCAAGAGAGCTTGTTCAGAAGCGTAAGTTTGAGGAGAAGGAAGCTCAGTTCAATCTGTATCAGAAGGTCACTCTCGATAACCTCTTTGCACAGATCGAAGAGGGCGAGATGAAGGAGCTTCGCATTATCGTAAAGGCAGACGTGCAGGGCTCTGTGGAAGCTGTCAAGCAGTCTCTTGAAAAGCTGTCAAACAGTGAGGTCAGAGTCAGGGTGATTCACGGAGCGGTCGGCGCAGTAAGCGAAAGCGACGTTATGCTTGCCAGCGCGTCAAACGCAATTATCGTCGGCTTTAACGTAAGACCCAACCCCGCCGCAGAGGAAAACGCAAAGCGCGACGGCGTTGATCTGAGAATGTACAGGATCATCTATGACGCAATAGAGGAGATCCAGACCGCCATGAAGGGCATGCTGGCTCCCAAGTACAGAGAGGTAATGCTTGGCAAGGCAGAGGTAAGAATGACCTACAAGATCACAGGCGTAGGTCCTGTTGCAGGCTGTTATGTACTTGACGGAAAGCTCCAGAGAAATTCCATGATAAGAGTAGTCCGCGACGGTATCATTGTGGCAGACGATAAGATAGCAGGCTTGAAGCGCTTCAAGGACGACGCCAAGGACGTAGCCCAGGGCTTTGAATGCGGCGTTTCCCTGGAGAAGTTCGGCGACATCAAGGAAGGCGATATCTTTGAGTGTTATTTTATGGAAGAGTACAGAGATTAAGCCGTATAAGCCGATAATCAGGCACAAATTTAAATTTTAATAGAAATGGAAGTGGTTTTGCTGTTAATAACACAGAATAGTAAATAATTCAGTGTTTGAGCAAGCCGCTTTTGTTTTGCGGACATATTTTCGCACAACATCTCTGAAGGCGGGTTACCACTCTCACAACTTCCCTGATAGCACGAATTTCAAAGAAACGTATGACTTCCTGCGGAAGTCTCAGAATTTTCGAAGAAAATTCTGACCGGTTCTTAAAATAAAGCGGAATGCCGCTTGCGGCATGGAGTCTTTATTTTAAGAATTTTGAAATTCTTTTCAAATCAGTAAATTACCACCAACTTTCTTGAGAGAACAATAATCAGCACAACTTTCTTGAAGAAACAAAATTTAAAACAAGCCAATCAGGAAGGAGCGTACCAATGGCAAATCATAATTTAGGACGCCTTACCGAGGACATAAAGAGAGAAATTTCTGCCTCAATGACCCAGCTCACCGACAAGCGAATTTCGGAGGGCTTTGTCACTGTGACCCATGTTGACCTTACCAGCGATCTCAGTTACTGCAAGGTAATGGTGAGCGTTATGGGCGATGAGGAAAAAACCGATGAAGTGATCAAGGTTTTGCAGAAAGCAGAGGGCTTTTTCAAGAAAAAGATCAACGCAAGGATCAAAATGAGAAAGATGCCCGAAATAATTTTCATTGCCGATAATTCCCTTGACTATTATGAAAAGATAGACAAGATAATCAGCAAGCTGCCGCCTATTCAAGAGGAAAGCGAAGAGGACGTGGCAGAAAGCGGATCCGAAACGGAAGAGTAAAGCGATAAAAAGCAAAACGGCATGAAATAAACCAAAGAATAAAGCGACAAAAAGCAAAACGGCAGGAAACAAACCAAAGAATAAAGCGACAAAAAGCAAAACGGCAGGAAACAAACCAAAGAATAAAGCGATAAAAAAGCAAACAGCAGGAAACAAACCAAAAAACGACAAAAATCAAAGCAGCAGGAAGCTTACTCAAAGAACAAAGGCATATAAAAATATCAAGTTAAAACGGAAAGGAGAGCGGAACTATGCAGGATCTGCAAGATCTGAAAGACATGAAGGATCTCAACAAGGCTACCAATGTAACGTTAAAGGAGGCAGCGCAGTTTTTGCTCTCTCACGATGATTTTGTTATCATTTCCCACGCCAACCCCGACGGTGATACCTTCGGCTGTTCCTACGGCTTATGCAGCGCTTTGCAAAAGGCTGGGAAAAGGGCTAAGATAGTTTGCGCAGACCCCCTGCCCGCTAACTTTTTCCACTTAAAGGAAGCTGTCGCGGAGCAGGAGTTTGAGGAGAAAACAATAGTTTCCGTTGATATTGCGGATACAGTCCTTATGGGCAAGCTGGAAAGCGTTTACGGCGATAAGGTGGATCTTGCCATAGATCACCACCTTTCCCACATTCCCTTTGCCAAGAAAAGATATGTAGATGACGAAGCGGCAGCTTGCTGCGAGATCATTTACGACCTTATCAAGCTGTTGGGAGTTGAAATAGACGCGGCTATGGCGCAGTGCATTTACACAGGGATCGCCACGGATACAGGCTGCTTCAAGTTCTCTAACACTACAAGACTGACGCATGAAAAGGCAGGGGAGCTTATGGAGTACGGTTTTGACTGTGCTGCTCTGAACTACCGCCTTTTTGATATGAAGTCAAGGGCAAGGATAAGGCTGGAGCAGTACGCTTTGGAGCATTTAGACTTTTTCGCCGAGGGGAAAGGCGCTATCGTTGCCCTCAACAAGCAGCTTTTAGACACCGTAGACAGCGAGGACGTCAACGGCATTTCCTCCCTGCCCCGAACAATAGAGGGCGTTGAAGTAGGCGTTGTTTTAAAAGAAAAAGAGGACTGCTGGAAAGCATCTATGCGTTCTCTCAAAATAAATGTTCAGGAAATTTGCGGAAGGTTCGGCGGCGGCGGACATCTCAACGCGGCAGGCTGTTCCTTTAAGAATATGAACATCGAAGAAATTATTGAAAAGGTCAAGGCGGCTATTGAGGAAGCCCTTGCAGGGCAGGCGTAATTGACCCTTTAAAAAATATAAAAGGTGCAAAATGAACGGAATTATTTGTATTTACAAGGAAAAAGGAATGACCTCCTTTGATGTTGTGGCGCAGGTAAGACGTATCTTCGGCACAAAAAAGGTAGGTCACGGCGGCACTCTTGATCCTATGGCAGAGGGCGTTCTCCCCATATTTATCGGAAACGCCACCAAAGCTGTGGATTTCTGCCCCGACAACACAAAGCAGTACCTGGCAGGCTTCAGGTTCGGCATCGTCACCGACACCCAGGATATTACGGGAAACGTGCTGTCGCAAACCAACACCTATGTGAGCAGAAATAAAATGATGATGATCGAGAGAATGTTCACAGGCGAGCTTATGCAGGTGCCGCCCATGTATTCGGCAGTGAAGGTCAACGGACAGAAGCTGTACGAGCTGGCGCGGCAGGGCAAGGTGGTGGACCGCAAGGCAAGACCCGTAACGATTTATGAACTGAAAATAAAGGAGTATGAGGACAACGAGGGGCAGATGCTTGTTACCTGCTCCAAGGGAACTTATATCCGCACTCTCATTCACGATATAGGGGAGAAAATGGGCGTCGGCGCGGTCATGACAAGGCTGGTGAGAACAAGGTCCGGATCTTTTACAATGGACGACAGCTATTTTCTCTCCGATTTGGAGGGAAAAAGCCCCGAGGAGCTGCAAGCTATGCTTATGCCTTTGGAGGAGTTGTATAAACAGATGCCTAAAGCGCATTTGGACGAGGAACAGACGCGGCTCTTCAAGAACGGCGCGCGGCTTGACGCAGACAGGATCCGCTTTGATACCATTTATGACATGGGTTATTATATTGAGGACTGCGACGGCGTATTTTTGGGCTTGGGCAAGATCGACAACGACCATTCCTTAAAGGTGGAAAGGCGTTTCAATACCAAGGTCGATGACGATAGCGACGGAGATGATAAGAAGGACTCTGACGGCGGAGAGGAAAAGACTGTTTCCGATGAAAACAGCTCGAATAGGGCTGAAAGCTCCGATGACAACTCGGAAGCCGAAGCAGGCGATAACGATGCTCAAAGCGTAAGCGAAAACACAGATACAACTAATAACGAAAACAATTCAGGAGGAGAAAAAAGTGAATAAGGAAATGCTGAAAGTGACCGTAAAATTTGTATTAGCTGTAATACAGCTTGTTTTATCCGCAGTATCGCTGATGTTCTGCGTGAAGCTCCTTTTGGACGTGTGCAGAAGCGGCGAGAGCGAAAAGGATAGCTATTCCGATCCCGAAGAAAAAATTATGTTTTTGGATTTCTGATCATGACCGATATTACAATAAGAGGCAGCAAAGAAAAAACGGCGGTGGCGCTGGGCTTCTTTGACGGACTGCATTTTGGGCATATTGAAGTTATACAGAGGGCTCTTTCAAAGAGAGAGCTTTGCTCTGTTATCTTTACTTTTAATAATAAGACCATGCTGCCCAAATTCAAGGAAAGACAGAATATCATTTCCTACGATCTCAAAATAGAGCTGCTGGCGAAGATCGGAGCAGACTATATTTTTGCGCCCGATTTTGCAGACCTCCGAGATCTTTCTCCCGAGGAATTTGTGGAGGAGATACTTGTAAAAAGGCTTAACGCGCAGTTTGTAGCTTGCGGCTACGATTTCCGCTTTGCAAAAGGGGGAAGCGCCGACGCGGAGGATCTGACGAGGATCTGCAAGGAAAAGGGCATTGAGGTAGAAGTAGTTCCCGCAGTAAAATTTGAGGGAGAGCCAGTAAGCTCCACAGTTATAAGAGGGCTTATAAGAGAGGGCAATGTTAAGCGCGCCAACGAGCTTTTAGGCTACGAGCTTACATACATCTTAGAGGTGGAGCAGGGCAAGCAGAACGGCAGAAAAATGGGCTTCCCCACCATAAACCAGACGATCCCGGGCGGCATGACCGTGCCTAAATTCGGCGTGTATAAGAGCTGGACGCAGTTAAGGGGTCACAGCTACCCTTCCATAACCAACATAGGGGTAAAGCCCACTATTGAGCTTGACGAAGGGGAGGAAAGGATCCCTGTGATGGAAACTCACATAATAGGCTTTTCGGGCGATCTGTACGGACTTAAGGTGCGCGTGAGCCTAAGAGAATATATGAGGGAGGAAAAGCGTTTCGACAGCATGGAGGAGCTTGCAAAGCAGCTGGAAAAGGATAAGCAGGCGGCTTGTACTTTGTCGGACAGGCGGAGATAGGGCTTGTCTGTTGGATAGCGGAAACGGTTTTTCTGTCAAATGTGAAAACGTTTTTGAGGAACAAAATGCGGCTTTCTATATAAGATAGAAAAAGGCGTTTTTGCGTCAGGCTTTACGTATTTCTTTTGAAACTTTCACCTTACTGTCACTACTAAGGTGTAAAATATTATAGTTAAGAGTGGAGCATCTCTCTCACAACTATCCGAAAGGCGCGATAAAAATTAGCACAACGCCTTTAAGAGCAGGCACTGCTCTCACAGCTACCCGAAATGCGCGATAAAAAATTTGGCACAACTTTCCTAAGAGCGCGCTTCCACTCTCACAACTGTCTTGATAGCACGAATTTCAAAGAAGTCTATGACTTCCTGCGGAAGTCCGCTGTTTCCTGCGGAAACAGTGGACGGTTCTTAAAATAAAGCGGAGCGACGCAACGCGGCGCGGAGCTTTATTTTAAGAATTTTGAAATTCTTTTAAATAAGGAGTATAAGAATGATCGAGGTAAAAAATCTTACCAAGCAATACGGCAGCAAGGTTGCCGTAAACAATATCTCTTTTACCGTAAACGAGGGAGAGATCTTAGGCTTCCTGGGACCTAACGGCGCAGGAAAATCCACCACCATGAACATGCTCACAGGCTACATCTCCTCCACAAGCGGAACAGCCACCATAAACGGCATTGACGTGCTGGAGGATCCTATCGCCGCAAAAATGCACATCGGCTATCTCCCCGAAAAGCCACCCGTATACGGCGACATGACCGTCAACGAATATCTGAGATTCGTGTATGAGCTGAAAAAGAGCAAGCTGCCCAGAGAAAGCCACTTGGCGGAGGTAAGGGAGCTTGTTAAAATAAACGAGGTGAAAAACCGCCTTATCCGCAATCTGTCAAAGGGCTATCAGCAGCGTGTGGGCTTTGCGCAGGCGCTGGTGGGAAATCCGGGCGTGCTTATTTTAGACGAGCCTACCGTAGGTCTTGACCCTAAGCAGATAATTGAGATACGCACCCTTATCAAGAAGCTGGGAAAGCATCACACCGTTATACTTTCCTCACATATCCTGCCCGAGATACAGGCGGTGTGCGACAGGATCGTAGTCATCAGCAGCGGAAGCATCGTTGCTAACGATTCCACGGACGCTTTGGCGAAGAACCTTTCCGCCGATCACAAGCTGGTGGTAAGGGCTGAGGGAAACAGCGAGGACATCAAGAAGCTCCTTTCTTCGATCCCCGGAATGGATAGGGTCTATGTCAACAGAGAAGCGGAGCCGGGAGTTTGGGAGTATTATCTTGAAGCGGCGCAGGGCAAGGATCTCCGCCGTGACATCTCCAAAAAGCTGTCCTCCAGAAACTACCCCATTCTTATGATGAAGTCCAACGAGCTTTCTTTGGAGGAAATATTCCTGAAGCTCACCACAGGCGACAATTACGGCGGTGTGGATAAGTAAGGGCTTTTTTGGGAAAAGGCTTTTGCCGATCTCCGAGTTTTTGTTCGGTTTGTTTTATAAAGAGTATTAAGCAATAAAGAGAGGTTTCTTACAATGTTTGCTATTATGAAGCGCGAGCTTTTGTCCTACTTCACTTCCCCTTTGGGATATGTGTTTGTGGCAGTGTTCTATTTGTTTTCGGGATTGTTTTTGTTCCTCTTTACGCTGTCTAATCAGTCCGCAAATATGGAAAGCGTGTATACGGGAATGTTTTTCGTTATGATGATCATGATCCCCATTCTGACTATGCGCCTTATGGCAGAGGAAAACAGGCAGAAAACGGATCAGCTTTTGCTGACCTCCCCTATCAGCCTGCCCCGTCTTGTTATAGGCAAGTTTTTGTCCGCCTTTGTTATACTGGCTATCTGCATGCTGATATTTTTGGTGTACGGACTTGTTTTGAGCGGCTTTACGTCTGTCAACTGGGCTATTATCCTGGGTAATATGTTCGGTATGCTTTTAATGGGCTCGGTGTTTATTGCTTCGGGTCTCTTCATTTCCACCATGACCGAAAATCAGATGATAGCGGCGGTGGGAAGCATCGGTCTTAATATAGGCTTTATACTTGTGGACTCGCTGGCTTCCGTTATGCCTGTGAAGTTCTTGCAGGATATTTTCTACTCACTTTCTTTCTTCGGAAAATACAATGAATTCACTTTGGGTGTGTTCAGTCTTTCAAATATATTCTTCTTTTTGAGCGCCATATTTATTTTCATTTTCCTTACTGTAAGAGTATTGGAAAAGAGAAGATGGGCTTGATAGAATTAACGTAAATTTTACAGGAGATCAAAATGGCTAATAAAGATAAAAATGTTAAGAAGTCTGAGGAAATGAATGAAGAAGTTTCCTCCAAGACAGCCGATGCCGCCGAAGATAGTGTTTTAAATGCCGAGGAAGGCAAAAACGCCGATGTTGAAACAGCTGAAGCGGAAAAGAACAATGAGGGCGGCAAGCAGACAGGTAATTCCCCCAAAGAAGAAAGCAAGAGCAAGGCAAATTCGGGAAAGGGAAAAAGACTTAAGCACGGCGCTCTGTCCGTGACCTTTACCGTTATTTTTGTTGCGGCTGTGGTTTTGCTCAACGTTATTTTCAATATGGTTCTTGACCGCTTTGACGTGGCTGCGGACTTATCGGACAAGTCGGTGTACTCCATTGACGAATCCACCGAGGAATATCTCGCAAAGGTTGACGACGATATTTCCATAATCGTCACTGCCAAGGAAAACGACTTCAAAAATACCGCCGTTAACGGCTCGGCGCAGACCATTCAGTCGGGTCATCAGGTAAGCCAGATCATCAAGGCTTTTGTTGCCGCAAACTCACGCTTTACCTCCGAATACAGGAGCCTGGACGACAACCCCGCCTTCTATTCCAAGTACGGCGCTACCCTCCAGGAAAACAGCATTATTGTTGAATCCAAAAAGACAGGAAGAAACAAGATCATTTCCTCCTCCGACTATCTCTCACCTAAGTACTATTTTGACGGCGATGAGATAAGCTACACTGACTACTATTATTACGCCCAGTTAGGTATGGCTCAGACGGGCAGACTTACCTACGAGTTCTTTGCGGCGGCTGAAAGCAGCATTCTTACCGCTATTATGACTGTCACCAATGAGGATCCCGTAAGAGTGGCTTACATTGACGGCGACTACGGCTGTTCCGCTCCCACCGCCCTCAATTCTCTGCTGGAGTCTAACGCCTACACCCTCGAATCCATAAAGATCACCACAGCGGAAACCATAGATCCCGATATTGACTTTTTGGTGATCTACGCCCCCCTTTACGATTTCAGCAACGACGATATCAACAAAATAGATATGTGGCTGGATAACAGCGGTAAGTACGGCAAGAATATGTTCTATGCCGCCGCTGCTACCATTGACGTGCTGCCTAACCTTAACGGATACTTACAGGATTGGGGTCTTTCCCTTGAATCGGGCTATGTTTATCAGACAAACATCGATTACGGCGCTTCCTACCTTCCCACCTACCAGATGCTTATGTTGGAGGAAGGGGATTACAGCGAAGGCATCGACACCGCTACAAAATCCACACAAGGCGACGGCTTGAAGCCCATTACACTGCTTTTTGACGAATATTCCAACTACAAGACAGAAAAGATCATTTCCTCTTACAGCGGCGCTGTTATCGCTCCCTTCAATATGGAAGGCTTCGACCCGTCAGAGGCGGAGGAGACAGGTTCATTCACTGTTGTGGCAGAGTCTAACAAAACACGTTTTGAGGGAATCACGCCTTTTTACAGCCGCGTTTATGTGGCGAGCAGCCACTATCTGTTGGATCAGAGCTTCCTGCAGTCTTCAAGCGTAAACAATGCGGAGCTGTTATTGAACATCTTTAACATTGCCAGCGGAAAGGAAGAGGTGGAGATTTCCGTTACACCCAAGTCCTTTACCCTGGAAACCTTTGAGATCACGGGAACACAGGCGAAAACGATCACAATTATTTTCGCAGTTGTTGTGCCTTTGGTTGTTATTGCGGCAGGAGTTTTCGTTATCGTAAGAAGAAAGAGAAGATAATATAATAATACCCACCGCCGCCGGCGGTTCCTTCAGCACAGCCGAAGGATCTTGACAGAAGATCTTATCTGCTGTCAAAATGGGTATTAGTTAAAAAGTTAATTTCTGTAATATTTGAGGAATATAAATGAAGATAAACACTAAAAGCAAGAATTTCAAGATAATTCTTTTTTCGGTGATCGGTCTGATAGTTTTAGGCGCTGTTGTGCTGGTGCTGACCCTGACTGCTCCCGAGGAGGACGGCGGAGACAGCGAACAGACTGCCGCCGCTACCGAGGATCCTGCGCTGCTGCTCCAGCCCGAAACAGAGGGGAATATCAGCAGTATATTGGTTGAAAATTCCCAAGGCTCATATACCGTTATTGTTGGTGAAAAGGATAATGAAAAGACCTACACCTTAAAGGGCATGGAGAATTTAGACGGCAGCGTGCTGGACACAAGCACCTTCAGCACCCTTGAAAAGAACCTTACGGACATGAAAGCCCGCTCGGTTATTGAGGAAAACCCCGCCGACCTGACGCAGTACGGACTTGACAAGCCGCAGGCAAAAGCCACCATTACCTATGAAAACGGCAGCAAATTCACGCTGCTTGTTGGCAATACCGTCACCAGCGGCTCGGCAAATTATGTTATGGTAGAGGGCAAGAATACGGTCTATTCCTACTACACCTACAACCTCAATCACGTTATGACCTATGACAGTATGAGCTTTGTAAACGCGTCAGTGATACCCACCATTGCCCAAAGCGACACGGCTGATATAAGCAAGATCACGGTAAAGCGCAAGGACTGGGAGGAACCGCTGATTCTGGAAGCAATGCCTGAGCTTCCTGAGGACAGCACAAGCATTCAGGTATTCGCCTATACCTTTACTTCGCCTTATGACATATATCTGGATATGAATACAGGCACCGACTATTTAAACGCTTTAAGCGGACTTACGGCGGAAAAAGCGGTGGTGGTGAACCCTACCGACGAGGACTACAAAAAGTACGGCTTGGATGATCCTTTCTGCGAGGTAGACGAGCTGGTGGGAGAGACTATTTACCGCCTCTACATCGGCGACGCTATTACGGAAGAAGTAAAGGACGAGGAAACAGGAGTTACCAATACAAAAACTGTGGCGTATTACGCTTACAGCAACAAGTCAGCCCATGCTATTTACAGGGTCAGCGCGGAAAAGCTGATCTGGGCGTCCATGGGCGTGGCGGATTATTTCTCCAGACTGTTTATCATGCCTTACATTTATGACGTTGACACATTTACCTTTAAGGACGCGGACAGCGACTTTAGTGTAAAGATAGACGGCGACGCAGAGGAATGCACCTTCTATCTTGACGGCAAGGAGACAGACGGAGCAAAGTTCCGTTCATTGTATCAGTTTGTTGTTTCATGCAGAGGCGAGGAGCTGTATACAGATGAGGCGAGAGGGGAGCTTTTAGCGGAGTATACCTTCAAGTACGAGATCGACAAGGAGCCCGACACGGTCAGCATGTACGCTTCCGATGACAGAAAGGTGATAATTGCCGTTAACGGTAAGAATATATTCAAGACCAAGTGGAACTACCGCACAAGACTGAGTGAGAATGCAAAGGCGTTTGTCGAGGGCGGGGAGATCATTGAAAATTATTAAAGACATACATTATAAAGGGAGGTAAATATTTATGGCAGAGAAGGAATTTATGACTTATAGGGGACTTCCTCTGGTGAGAAAGGGGAACGAGATCTATTACGGTAATATGAGCGACGAGACGGTGGCTACATTGCAGATCCTTTCCACAAGGAAGGTGAAGGATCTGGAGGTTGCGGATAAGGTAAGGGTCTTTCTTACGCTGACGCAGACCGAGGGTGTGGACGCAAGCGAGTGGATAAAGAAGAGGTGCGAGAGGAACGGTCTTTATGAGGCGCTTGATGTGGCTTATATCTGGCTGTCGAGGGATAAGCAGAATGCGTGAACGCCGCTTGTGAAAAAATGAACAGGGGGCAATAAAAAAGCTGCATGTGAAAAAATGACTTGTTTCCCGTCAACAACCAACATTGCAATAAAGGGGCTGTAAAAAAAGACAGCCCCTCTATTTTATGTCAAGGTTCTTGGGAGAGCCGTAAAAATCAACACAACACTTCTAAAAGCGGTGAAAAATTATCACTTGTTTCCTTGAAGGCAGGTTTCCACTCTCACAACTGCTCTGACAGCACAAGTTAAATAATGCGGGTCACCACTCCCACTACTTTCCTGCAAAAGACATTATGCAGGACACCTACCTCACAGATACCGGTTTCGCCAAAAGGAAAAAATACCCTTGTGCAAAATCCCTATTGACAAATCTCAAAAAATAAGCTACAATATAACACAGTGATTTACGATTACTACATAGGATTTTCGCTCATTTGACCTGTTTTGTCAGGACAGGATATAAATTTGGGTAACTTATGATGACAGCCGCTTAAAGGTGAATAGACATGCCGTGGCTATGGAGCCCTGCGCTTCTCTCCCACACAGTGCCGACCTCGCTGCCAAAATAAGTTGGTGAAAATCCAGAATTACTATATCTCTGCCTCCCCATTATGCAGAATGGGGAGGCAGAATTAGTTTTTGTTTTGTTTTTTGTATAATATTACTGATTTTTAAAATTGCCAAAAATTTCGTATAAATCACCAAAAAAATCGTTTAAAAATTTCTGAAAAAGCTATTGCAATCTACAGCATATAGTGGTATAATACAAGACAGCCAACAAAATACAGCAAGCTTGGATATAGAGTTTACATATATATCTAAATGCAGACTTGAATTCAGAAAGGAAAAAAACAATGATTAAAGTAAATGTGATCAACGGCACTATCAGCGATGCGGAGAAAGAGGCTTATGTACAGAGAGCTAAGACTCTTTATCCCGAAAAGCGTATTGAATCTATGGATATTACAGTAGTCGACAACGGCTATGTTGATATAGAATATCATTATGACACCGTTCCTTTTCAGCGTATCCGCCGCGTGACAGGTTATCTGGCGGGCACCTTGGATCGTTTTAATAATGCTAAGAAAGCTGAAGTCAGGGATAGAGTTAAGCATGATGTTACTGTTTCTGATTTTGAGGATGTTTATATTGGGGCTTGATTTGGAGGTTCTGATAGCATATTTTGGAGAATAAAATTAGGGGCTGTAAAAAATACAGCTCCTATTTTATGTCAAGTTTCTTGGGAGAGCCGTAAAAATCAGCACAGCACCTCTAAAAGCGGTGAAAAATTATTACTTGTTTCCTTAAAGGCGGGTTTCCACTCTCACAACTGCTCTGATAGCACAAGTTATAAAATGGGGGTCACCACTTTCACAACTGCTCTGATAGCACGAATTTCAAAAAGGACAAAGTTTTCGCAGAAAATTTTGTCCGGTTCCGAAAATGAAGCTCTTGGCGCTTGCGCCATTGAGCTTCATTTTCGGAATTTTGAAATTCTTTTTAAATCAGTAAATTACCGCCAACTTTCCTTAAAAGCG
>JAAVIE010000060.1 GCA_014799325.1 Oscillospiraceae bacterium | reverse complement strand
CATAGACCCCAAGCTCCTTAAGCATGTCAAGATAGTCCTTCATAATGTTGAAAAGATACTCCATTTGATCGGGAAAGGTATCCATGTCAATAGGCTTATGAGCGCCCCACAGATGCTGTACAATAAAATAATTGTAGTCGTCCTCAGCAGTGGTGAGGGTGCCGACCTTGTCAGCAAAGCCGTAGTTCACGTGATAAAAATCTCTTCCCTCTACGGGCTCGTCGCTTATGGCGATGCTGTCAGCTCTTCCCAAAAGATGCCTGAGCTCCCAGTCGGCGTCCACAAAGAAGTTCATTTTGTAGCCCGCCTTGTGGAAACGGTTGTAGAACTCTTTGGACATTTCCGTACCCCAGGCGTCCTCGTTCCATGCAGCAACTCCGTAGGTGGGAAGCGTGGTAAAGCCCGAATATATCTGTGTCATTGACTGAAATGTAGAGTCAAAAACGCTGCAGGTGTTGGTGTACAGCGTGAAATCCTCCAAACCCTCAAAAGCCGAGGGGTTGTTTTTCAGCAGCTTTGTCACATACTGCGTGTCCGCAGCGTCCAATATCAGGGTGATAATATTTTTATTTTTGGAAACTAAAAACTGCTCGTCTCCCGAAAGATACAGATAGCCCGATTCCAATTCTTCTTTGGAGAAAACGGTGGGTACATATTCGGGCGTTTCCGGTTCGGTTATTTCAGGTTCGGTGGGTTGAGGTTCTTCCGTTTTTGCTTCGGTGACCTGTTCCGTTTCCTCGGGCACTTCACTTTCGGAAACTTCGGGAAGGGGCGAAGTGGTGGGTATGGGATCGTTGTTATCTATAATGCTGCAGGCAGACAGCAAAAGAGCTGCTGCCACTGACAGGGCGGTTAATTTTTTCTTCATTTTGTGATTTTAAGTCCTCCGTTAAATTCAATAACAGAATTTATTATACCACCGAATTTTGTAAAAATCAATAACAAAACGGTTACAAAAAAGTAAAAAATGGGCTGTAAAAAAACAGAACATCATATCTAAAGGCGGACTTCCATTCGTACAACTGTTTTGATAGCGCGAATTTCAGAGAATAATTTGAGACTGCATTTTTCTGCTTAAAAAGATGGGCAGAAAAATACAGTCTCCCTGGGTGCAGCTTGAAAATAACCGCCTTTTTGCCACAAAACGGTTATCTTAAATCAGTAAAGTACCGTCAACTTTAAATCGGCTCATTTCCCCAAATTCTCCGCTATCCTATTCATAAGCAGGGCGGAAACGGTTTTGATGTCTCTGGAAGCGTAGATTCCCTTATCCGCCATTTCATAGGCTCTGTTGGCGTAGTCGGCGGCGGTGGAAAGGTCTCCTCCCTTCTCCGCCTGTTCCGCCATAGCTATATAGGAGCGCGCGGTTATGGCAAAAGCTTCGTCACTGAGCTTACTGTCTTTAAGTTCCTCAGCCGCCCTGACTGTTTTGGGGTACTCGCCCTCGGAATACAGCCTTTTGCAATTCAACAGCTTTTGCAGCAGCGGATCGTCAAGATTTCCGCAATTTTCCTCGCTCTTTCCGTCAGGCATAAGGGCTTGTATGGGAATATCCAAAACCGATGTGAGGTATTCTAATGTTTTAAGAGAGGGATTAGCAGCGCCGCTTTCTATCTGGCTCAGCATATTGCGGGTGATAAAGGTGCCTGCAACGTCGCTTTGAGTGAGCTTTTTTGCCAGTCGCGCTTCTTTTATTCTTCTGCCCAATTCGGAAGGATTCATACTGTTACCTCCTTTTTATGGTATGGGAGCTATTCGCCGATACCGCAGCTTGCTTGTCTTGTCAAATTCAATTATTATGTCGTGTAAATGTTATTTACATTATTTTATCATCAAATCCCAAAAAGTGCAATAGTTTTTTTCATATTCTACGTTTTTTACAAATATATTTTCTTGAATTATGCAAAAGTACGATTTTAAAAGTTAAGGGCTTTTTGCTGTTGACAAGATGAAAAAATGTGATATAATGAATGTAAATAAGATTTACGGTTAATGACCTGAAAATATCCGGATAAGAAATATATAATGAAAAGGGGAGTGTTTTATGGAATGGTTCAGCTTATGGTGGAACGAACTTAGGCTTGTGGAGCAGATACTTTACTGTATCGCAATACCCGCGTCTTTGATCCTGGTGATACAGACTGTTATAATGCTTTTGGGCTTAGGACATGGGGGAGAAGGCTTCAACCCCAGCGATACATCGGGCTTTGACGCTCCCGATATCGATATGGATACCTCGGTGGACTTGCCCTCGGACGGCTCTCTTGATACAGACGTTGACCTGTCCAACCACGATATAAACAACCCTGCGGACTTGGCGGATTTTCGTCTGCTTTCCGTGCAAAGCGTTATCGCATTTCTGACGATTTTCGGCTGGAGCGGCATAACGGCGATCTCCAACGGAATGGCGGACTGGGCAGGACTGCTTTTAGCGGCGGTGCTTGGCTTAGGCGCAATGTTTATTGTGGCTAAGGTGATACAGTGGTCCTCAAAGCTTGCCCAGAATGGTACTTTTAATGTAAAGAATCTTTTGGGAGAAAGCGGCACGGTATATATCCCCATTCCCGAAAAAGGCAAGGGCATGGGAAAGATAAACATAAGCTGCGGCGAGCGCTTTATGGAATACGACGCTATCACCGAGGAGCAGGAAATGCTGAAAACCGGTGAGCAGGTGACGGTGGTCGATATTATAGGCGGTTCTACGCTGGTAGTAGAAAGACTAAGCTGATAAAGTAAAAATGGGGCTTTCAAAAGTCCCTCAGATATAAAAAGGAGGAAATAAATCATGCCCGAAACAATTATTGTAGCAGTAATGGTAGGCGTTGTGGTACTCATCGCCCTTATCATCGCTATTCTTTCCCGTTACCGCAAGTGCCCTTCCGACAAGGTACTTGTCATCTACGGTAAGGTAGGCTCGGAGAAAAACGGTCAGGCACGTTCCGCAAAGTGTATCCACGGCGGCGCAGCTTTTATATTCCCTGTTCTCCAGTCATTCCAGTATTTGGATCTTACCCCTATTTCTATCAACGTTGATCTGAAAAACGCGCTTTCCAAGCAGAATATCCGTATTGATGTGCCTTCCAGATTTACGGTAGGTATTTCCACCGAGCCCGGTATCATGCAGAACGCCGCTGAGCGCTTGCTGGGACTTCGCATGAACGAGATCCAGGAGCTTGCCAAGGATATTATTTTCGGACAGCTCCGTCTTGTAGTTGCAACTATGGACATTGAGGAGATCAACACAGACCGTGACAAGTTCCTGCTTGCAGTTTCCAACAACGTGGAAATTGAGCTTAAGAAGATCGGTTTGCGGCTCATCAACGTAAACGTAACCGACATCAACGACGAAAGCGGATATATCGAAGCTCTCGGTAAGGAAGCAGCCGCAAAGGCTATCAACGACGCAAAGAAAAGCGTTGCAGAAAAGGACAGAGACGGTGAGATCGGTAAGTCCAACGCTTTGAGAGATCAGCGTATCCAGGTTTCCGCAGCAAACGCCGAGGCTATCAAGGGCGAAAACAACGCCAAGATCGAGGTGGCTCAGTCCGAAGCTATGCGCCGTGAAAAGGAAGCGGAGGCTCTCCGTATCGCAACAGCAGCAGAAGCAGTCCAGAACGCAAAGGCGAAGGAAGAAGCCTACAACGCGCAGAGAGAAGCAGAGCAGACCCGTGCAAATTTGGAGCGCGCTACTCAACAGGCTGATATTATCGTAAAGGCTCAGATCGCCAAGGAACAGGCGGAGATCGCCGCAGAAGCAGAAGCGGAAGTTATGCGCCGCAAGGCAAAGGGTGAAGCGGACGCAATTTTCGCAAAAATGGAAGCACAGGCAAACGGTGCAAGAGAGATCCTCCAGAAGCAGGCGGAAGGTCTCAGGGAAATTGTAAACGCGGCAGGCGGCAGCGCAGACGACGCTGTCAAGCTGATAGTTTCCGACAAGCTGGAAGAGCTTATGCGCATTCAGGTTGACGCTATCAAGAACATCAAGATCGACAAGGTAACAGTATGGGACAGCGGCGCAGGCTCAAATCCCGACGGAAAAAGCTCTACCGCCAATTTTATCAGTGGAATGATGAAGGCTGTTCCTCCTTTGGGCGAGGTATTCAAGCAGGCAGGAATGGATCTGCCCGCATTTTTGGGAACGCCCTCTGTTGATGAGAGCGCAGAGCAGGCAACCGTCGTTTCCGATATTCCTGAGCAGTGATGAGAAAACAGATCGTAGCGCAGAATAATATTACCCAAGGCATAATAACGAACGTATACAGCTGCTGGTGGTTTACGATAAACACCAAGCCTGTACGCACACATTCTCTTGACGGCGCTGTCTTTCCCGATATTATCAGCTTTGAGTATAATGTGGGTGATATTTCTTACAGCGGTAAGAAGTTTATCGGCATTAACAAAATCGGGCTGAAAAAGGGTGATAAGATCTCTGTTTACTATGATAAGAGCAAGCCGAAAAGGTGGGCGTTAAAAATATGATATAAAAAGGGGCTGCAAAAAGCAACCCCTTTTTTATGTTCCAAAAAGCTTGTGCAGAATTTTACGATCTCACAGGAAGCATAGTAAAAATAAAAAGGACTGCCATTTCGCAGCCCTTTTATATTTACGCTTTTACAAGCCCATAGCTATTAGAAATCAACTTCTGTATCGTAGTAGCAGCACTTAAGCAGCTTTTCCATTTCCTCAACGGAAGGCTGACGGGGGTTAGAACCTGTGCATGCGTCGCCGATAGCGTTTACTGCAATATCGTGAAGTCTTTCAAGGAAGGTCTCCTCGGGAACAAAGCCCTGCTCACAGGGATAGCTGTCAGCACCGTAGTTCTTGATGCAGTGAGGGATCTTAAGATCGTCGTTCATCTTGCGGAGGAAGTCGATAAGGAGCTTAACCTTTTCGTCGTCGTTATTGCCACCAAGACCGATGAAGTCAGCGATCTCGCCGTAACGCTTCTTAGCTTCTGGATCCTTAGCGTTGAAAGCGATTACCTTAGGCAGGTACATTGCGTTAGCCGCGCCGTGGATAATGTGCGCGCCCTTGTCAGCAAATACAGCGCCCGTCTTATGAGCCATGGAGTGAACGATACCAAGCAGAGCGTTGGAGAATGCCATACCTGCAAGGCACTGTGCGTTGTGCATGCTGTCACGCTTAGCCATATCGCCGTTGTAGGAACCAACAAGATCGTTCTTGATCATCTTGATAGCGTGGAGAGCCAAAGGATCGGTGTAGTCGCAGTGAGCGGTGGAAACATAAGCTTCAACTGCGTGAGTGATAGCGTCCATACCTGTATGAGCAACCAGCTTCTGGGGCATTGTCTCTGCCAGCTCGGGATCAACGATAGCAACATCGGGAGTGATCTCAAAGTCAGCGATAGGATACTTGATGCCCTTCTGATAGTCAGTGATAATGGAGAATGCTGTAACCTCGGTAGCGGTACCGGAGGTGGAGGAGATAGCGCAGAAACGTGCCTTTTTGCGCAGCTCGGGAATACCGAATACCTTGCACATATCTTCAAAGGTGGTGTCGGGGTACTCGTACTTGATCCACATAGCCTTTGCAGCGTCGATAGGAGAACCGCCGCCGATAGCGATGATCCAGTCGGGCTGGAATTTCAGCATAGCGTCTGCGCCCTTCATAACAGTTTCAACGGAAGGATCGGGCTCGATACCCTCAAACAGTTCAACCTCCATTCCTGCTTCTTTAAGGTAGTTAACGGTCTTGTCCAGGAAACCGAACTTCTTCATAGAGCCGCCGCCTACGCAAACTATTGCTTTCTTGCCCTTGAAGGTTTTGAGAGCCTCCAGAGCGCCCTTTCCGTGATACAGATCGCGGGGAAGTGTAAATCTTGCCATAATAAATAGCCTCCTTATGTATATATTCCGTATAAAGTTATACGGACAGCTGATTTTTCCGCTTGATAATATTTTAACAAATTTTTTGGGTTTTGTAAAGTACCTTGCAGGGGATAGACGCATATAACTATGGAATATCGGTATATATCAATATACATATCTGTCTGATATGGCGGAAAATCATTTGATATGATCTATGCAGTCCTTTAGGTCTTTTTGATCGATAAGATAATCATCTGAATTATCAATATATTTTTTATAATCAATACGGATCATGGGCTCTGTACTGTAACGAAAACACATACGTCCCGCAAAACCGAGAAAGCAGATAGTTCCATCAGGCAATAATCTCATGACTTCCTCCGCCTGACGTTCAGCAGCCTGAACATTATCTCCGTACTTTATGCCCTCACCTTGAGCATCACTCATAAAGCGGCAGCGGATCGCTCTGCTGCGAAGAAAGATATAAACCTTCTTTTCATTGTTGACAAGTTCTTTAATAGTTCTCATAAGATCGCTCCTTAATAAATTATTACCTAAAAAGGGCGAAAAAAATGACCCTATCGTTACGATAGAGCCATAGTGTCGATCATATGATCCCTATCGTTCAAGCTTTGGCACCTTGCCTTTCGGCAGGTTGTCGGCGGTCATAGGGCTTGTCCCTCACGCACTCTTTATAGGTTACTTATATTATATCATAAGAAAATGTGAAAGTCAATTCATTTTTCAAGATTATTTGTTATATTTATTTTTCAAAAGATCAGAACCTAAAATCCCTCTTACCCTCATCTTCCATTTCCATGATATTCTTCTCCGCAATACTCCTTACTTTTTCGTTGGGAATATTGTCAAGCTCCGCCTTTATCAGCTTTTCGCCGATCTCCTTTGTTGTAGGGCTTGCATAGTCGATAAGGTACTCCTTCAAAGTCATAAGCGCGTTAGGGTGGCAGCAGTTCTGTATCTGTCCGTTTTTGCACAGGCTCATAAACCGGTCGCCGGTTCTGCCCTCACGGTAGCAGGCAGTGCAGAAGCTGGGAATGTAACCTATCTCCATAAGCCAGTGAACTACCTCGTCCAGAGTGCGCTTGTCGGAAACATCGAACTGCTCGCTGCTCTCCTCCTCAGGCTCGGGCTCATAGTAGCCTCCGACGCTGGTCTTGGAACCGCCGCTGATCTGTGAAACGCCCAATCTTATCACCTTTTCGCGAACTGCCTTGCTCTCTCTGGTGGAAATTATCATGCCTGTGTAGGGAACAGCAAGACGGATACAAGCGCAGATCTTAGCAAAAATATCGTCGCTGATACCGTTGTCAAACTCATCGGGGTCAATATCGTCGGCTCTCTTAAGACGCGGAACGCTTATGGTGTGAGGGCCGACGCCGTGAACAGCTTCCAAGTGCTCCGCATGCATAAGCAGTCCCGCAAACTCGTACTTGTACATTTCCAAACCGAACAGCACACCAAGACCTACGTCGTCGATCCCGCCCTCCATGGCTCTGTCCATGGCCTCGGTATGGTAGGCGTAGTCGTGCTTGGGGCCTGTGGGGTGGAGTGTCTCATAGCTTTCCTTGTGATAGGTTTCTTGGAACAAAATGTAAGTTCCGATCCCGGCGTCATGGAGCTTTTTGTAATTTTCAACGGTGGTGGCTGCAATGTTCACATTTACACGCCTTATGGCGCCGTTTTTGTGCTTGATGCTGTAAATGGTGTCAATGCATTCCAGAATATACTCGATAGGGTTGTTGACGGGATCCTCTCCTGCTTCTATGGCAAGTCTCTTGTGTCCCATATCCTGGAGAGCAATTACTTCATTTCTGATCTCCTCCTGGGTCAGCTTTTTTCTGGGAATGTGCTTGTTTTTAAGATGATAGGGGCAGTACAGACAGCCGTTTACACAGTAGTTGGACAGATACAGCGGCGCGAACATAACTATTCTGTTGCCGTAAAAGTCCTTTTTGATCTGCTGCGCAAGGTCAAAGATCTCATTGATCTTCTCCTCGTTCTCACAAGCCAGCAGCACGGAGGCTTCACGGTGGGAAAGACCCTTGCGGAGCTTGGCCTTTTCGATGATCTGGTCGATAAGCTCCATATTGTCCTTGTTTTTCTCGGCATAGTCCAGAGTGGCTTTTATTTCCTCGTCGGAAATAAACTCCTCTGCTTTTAATGATTTGGGATCGTACATTTTAATTTCGTCCTTTCGGTTCAGATTTTATTTAAATGAATTATACTATTTCTTTATCACACTGTAGACTATGTTACAGTATGATTCGCCGTGTTATGCGCGGCGTTGGCGGTGAAACCGCAAAGAAAGTTAGTATTATAATACTTTGTTTACCGCAATTCGGGAATCTCCTCTGTCAACTACAAGCTCTCCGCCCGCAGACTGCATTCTCCTGCGGAGGCATTCCACGCACTCTGCCGCTTCCTCGCCTGTGCAGATCTTGTTGTCGTAGAGGGAATATTTTTTCCGTACTCCCACAGGCGATAAATTCGGCATGACTACGTTTGCCCCTGCCTTGATGCCCTTTTCCCGTCCTGTAGGATCAATAGTTCCCAAAGCGGTGGTGGCAGGTAGTAAAACCTTTGGCAAAAGCAGCCGTATCACAGAAAGCAGAAACAGGGTAAGCTCCAATGTTCCCGCCTTTTCCTCTTTAAAGGGAGTGTCTTTGTGTGGAATAAACGGACCTATACCCACCATTTGCGGCTGAAACTCCTTTATAAAGCGCAGGTCTTTTACAATGCAGTCCACGGTCTGATAAGGGGAACCCACCATAAAGCCGCAGCCTGTCTGATAGCCAATCTCTTTAAGCGTTTTCAGACATTCCATGCGGTGTTCAAGAGTAAGCTCCTTTGGGTGCAGCCTGCCGTAATGCTCGCTGTCGGCGGTCTCGTGCCGCAGCAGGTATCTGTCTGCCCCTGCGTCAAACAGCCCCTTGAAGCTCTCGCGGCTCCGTTCGCCCAGGGAAAGGGTAACGGCGGTGTCGGGAAACTTTTTCTTGATGCCCTCTATAATTTCACAAAACAGATCGTCGCTGTAAAAAGCGTCCTCTCCCCCTTGCAGCACAAAGGTGCGGAAGCCAAGCCTATAGCCGTTTTCACAGCAGTTCAGAATGTCCTCTTTGGAAAGGCGGTACCGCTCCGCATTCCTGTTGCTTCTCCGCAAGCCGCAGTAGAGACAGTCGTTTTTGCAGTAGGAGGAAAACTCGATAAGCCCTCTCATATAGACTTTATTTCCGTACTCCTCGTCGCAGCGGCTCCTTGCCTTTTGGGAAAGCAGGGCAAAGTCCTCCTCGGTGCGGTTTTCTATAAGCTGCTTCAGTTCCTCGTCGGTGAGGTCTCCTGTCCAGTACAGCTTGTTTATAATTTCAGTCTGCATTTTCGGTTTCCTTTATTTTAAATTGGAGTAGGCGGTTTTGGCGCTTACCCCCGACAGCCGTCCTATCTTTCCCGACAGGGCGCTTATTACGTCCTGGGGAGCGTCTACCGCAAGGCTGATGATGTTTATGCCCTTGCTTGGGTAGGGTACGCCCATTCTTCCTATTATATAACCCTTGTAGTCGTGGAGCAGGCGGTTCAGCTGGTCAACGGAGTCCTCGTTTTCAACAATGACCCCGATAACAGCAACTCTTGTTTCCTTTTCTTCCATAATTTTTCCTTTATAAAAAATAAAAACGTCCTTTTTGAAACAAAAGGGCGTGGAAATACAGCAAAACCGATATAAAAATATCAGCATAGCTTAAATATTTTGCCCTTCCGCTTCAAGTGTTATCGGAACGCTAAAAACCTTTGCTTATATGTGGTTTTTTTGCGATTCCTAAGTTTTGGCGTCAGTGAACTTTTCTTATATTATACTTATTTTTGGGGAATTGTCAAGCGGCGGAGATATGGTTTTTTTAGACAAATTTGCTCTGATACATTAAAACACTGACAAAATATGTTGACAAAACTTATAAAAAATGATATAGTATATCAGACAAAATATAGAATTAGCTCGTAAAAAAGGAGACAGGGTAAAATGAGCGGAAATAAACGCAGCAAAAGGGCTGCGGAAAACGGAAACAATTCCTCAAAAAATATAACAGATCAGAATAAAGAAAAGATAGAAAAAGAGGAAAACAAAGAGAAAACATATAACAAAAATATCAAAGATAACAAAGTAAAGACCGAAAACAAAGAAAAGGCAGACAACAAAGACAACAAGGAAACGAAAGAAAACACACCTGCTGTATCAAAAAGCACCGTCCAACTTGTACAGCCGGACATCCCGACCGAAGAGAAAAAAAGCAAAAAAAAGATCGTCATACCCGTCTGTATCGCAGGAGCGGCGGCGATACTTGCTGTAGGGGGCTATCTTGTTTACTATAATTCCCCCGATCAGGTGATGCTCCGCAGTCAGAACAAGGCGGCGATATACGCCGAGGAAAAAGATTACAGCGCTGCAGCGGTTGAGCTTGAAAGAATACTGGAGCTTGACGATAAGAATGTACAAGCCTATGCAGATCTTTCAGAGGCTTATATTGAGCAGGATATGACCGATAAGGCAGTTGAGGTCTTACAGAAAGGCTATGAGCTGACAAACGACGGCGGCTTAAAGACAAAGCTGGAGGGAATGTTAAAGGAACAGGCGCTGGAGCATGGAAACAAATTTCTCTCCGAAAAGGATTACAAGCAGGCGGCTGAGGAATTTCAAAAAGTCCTGGATATTGACAGTAAGTGCGTTGAAGCTTACATAGGAAAAGCGGGAGCCTTTGAGGGAATGAACGACCCCGACAGTGCCATGGAGTGCTTACAGCAGGGAATTGACGAAACAGGGAACGAGGACCTGCAGACCAAGTTCAACGAAATAAAGATAAAGACGCTCTTGGAGAATGCCGAAAAGCTCTATTCCCAAAAGGAATATGACGATGCAAGGAGAGAGTACAAAAACGTCCTTGTCATTGACGCGGAAAATATAACCGCTTATCTCGGAATGGCAGATTGTTTCCTTGCTATGGACAGCGATGACAGCGCTGTTGAGATACTGACAGCGGGATTTGAACAGACCAAGGATCAGGGAATAGAGGGTAAATTAAACGAAATAAAGGTATCGGTATATCTCAAAGCCGCTGATAAGTTTGTAGAGGAAGAAGAATACGAATCGGCGCAGAGAGAGCTGAAAAAGGCGATCGACATCGACAGCAAGTGCGTAAAGGCATACCTGACCTATGCGGAGATATGCGGCATCACAGAGCAGATAGACGAAGCTGTGGAGCTTTTGCAGAAGGGCTTTGACAATACCTCCGATGAGGATATAAAAACAAAGCTTGACGAGTACACCATTACACAGTGTCTTGACAACGCGGAGGAATATTTAGACGGCGAGGAATACGAAAAGGCAAAAGCCGAATATGAAAAAGTCCTCGAGCTGGACGAGAAGCGCGCCGAGGCATATTTAGGCTTGGCAGATTACTACGGTCGTGTGGGAGATCAGGAGGAAGCTAAAAATATCCTCCAAATGGGTCTTGATATAACAAATGATCAGGACATCGCTTACAGGCTGGAGCGGATACATATTTCCGAAATGCTGTGGCAGGCTTCAAGCTACTACAATAACGGCAATTACACCGCCGCTGCCGAGGAATACAACAACGTTATTGAGCTTGACTCATACAGCGTTGACGCTTATTTAGGCGCTGCCAATTCTTATGTTAAGCTGGGCAGAGACAGCGACGCCATAAATTTGCTCCAGACAGGCTATAACTATACGGGAAATGGCAGCATCTGGTCGAGACTTGTTTATCTTAAGAAAACTCCACATCTGAACCTTGCCAACAGCTACCTTGCAAACGGCAAATATTCGGAAGCGGCAGAGGAATACCGCATCGTTCTTGATATAGATTATTACTGCACGGAAGCTTATTCAGGCCTTGCAGACGCTTATGCGGGCATGGGAAATTATTCCCGGGCAGAACAGACCCTTACAGATGGATATTACGCCACAGGCAATAAGGAGTTTTTGGACAGGGCGCTCAGATACAAACTGAATTCCGCCTCTCTTTCTCCGCAGCAGTCCTCCTATGCTCCGCTGAACAGCTTGGTACAGCAGGTACTGTCGCAGATCACATCAAGCAATATGTCTACATATCAGAAGGTAATGGCTTGCTACGATTATCTTGTGAATAATTGCAAATACGGAGACGCTCCAAGCAGCTATTACAATGCCGGAGATGAAGCCAACGAAAAGCTGTATGCCGAAAAATCCGCCTACGCTATTTTACACGGAAAAGTCGGTATCTGTATCAACTACTCTGCCGCCTTTGTGGCTTTGACAAGGGCGATAGGTCTGAAGTCTTATCTTCGGACAGGACAGACCACCGCTTATGCAGGGGGATATACCGCTCATGTATGGTGCGAGATAGAGCTGGGCGGCACAATGTATATTTTCGATCCGCAGCTGGACGACGAGATGATGACCAGAGGGGATATCTATGAATATACAAGATTCTGCACGACTTATGATAAGATGTCATACCATTACATTCCCGAGGGTTATCACTATATGTACTAAGTCATTTTGTGGATCAATAAATGCCGCTTTATAGTGATTTATAGCGCTTTGCAGCAATGACGGTTTAGAGCGGCAAACAGTTTTTTATAAAAACCTATTGACATTGTCAGAATTATGTGGTATTATATAAGCATAGAATAACCGTTGAGCAAGGAGAGTAGATTTCTTGAACCCGGATACAGAGAGCCGTCGGCAGGTGTAAGACGGATCCGGGGTGAAATTGAATGGGCTTGCGAGGGCAAACCGAGGGCAGTTTTTACAGATTTTACAAAAGTACAAACTGCATTAGGGGCGACGGGTTTCGACCGTTATATCGGACAGCTTATATGTGTTGATTTACAAGAATATTGAAGAATCAACATAGTAAGCGAGAAAGAGTGCGTCGAAAGACGAATTTAGGTGGTACCGCAGGAAAAATTATCCTGTCCTATGTATTTAGGACAGGTTTTTTTATTATAAAGGTTTGGCTGAAAAAGGCGCAACACCTCTAAGAGAGGGTTGCCACTCGCATAACTGCCCTGATAGCACAAGTTTTAAAATGCGGGCTGCCATTCGCACAACTGTTCTGATAGCACGAATTTCAAAAATCGACTGCCTTTAAAGTTTTTGCCCAGCTTTTCAAGCAAAAACTCTAAAGGGAGTCGGAGCAGCTTTGCTGCGTGTACTTCTCGGCTTGCCGAGAAGTACCTAATAGAAAACTTTTAAAAATTGCAAGCAATTTTTAAAAGTTTTCGGTTTTGAAATTCTTTTTAAATCAGCCTGACCCCACCAACACCCCTAAAAAAACAACAAAAACGAAAGGAACAAACGAATATGGAAAAGATCCCCTACAAAATCTATCTAAACGAAAACGAGATCCCCAAGCAATGGTACAACGTAAGAGCCGATATGAAAAACAAGCCCGCCCCTCTCCTGAACCCCGGCACCTTAAAACCCATGACCCTGGAGGAGCTGTCGGGAGTGTTCTGCTCCGAGCTTGCCAAGCAGGAGCTGGACGACACTACGCCCTATATCGACATTCCACAGGAGATACGGGATTTCTACAAAATGTACCGTCCCTCTCCATTAGTAAGAGCCTATTGCCTTGAAAAAGCCCTTGACACTCCCGCAAAGATCTATTACAAATTCGAGGGCAACAACACCTCGGGCAGCCACAAGCTCAACAGCGCCATAGCGCAGGCTTATTATGCCAAAAAGCAGGGCTTGAAGGGCGTTACCACCGAAACAGGCGCAGGACAGTGGGGAACCGCTTTGTCAATGGCTTGCGCTTATTTAGGACTTGACTGCAAGGTATTTATGGTAAAATGCTCCTACGAGCAGAAGCCCTTCAGACGTGAGGTAATGAGGACTTACGGCGCAGACGTGACTCCCTCTCCCTCCAATACCACAGATGTGGGCAGAAAGATCTTAGCCGAGCACCCCGACACCACAGGCTCTCTTGGCTGCGCTATTTCCGAAGCCGTTGAGGTTGCGGTAAAGAGCGAGGGTTACCGCTATGTTCTTGGCTCGGTGCTGGCACAGGTACTGCTTCACCAGTCTGTTATCGGTCTTGAAGCAAAGACCGCTATGGACAAATACGGCATAAAGCCCGATATGATAATCGGCTGCGCAGGGGGCGGTTCCAACTTGGGCGGACTTATCTCTCCATTTATGGGCGAAAAGCTGAGAGGTGAAGCGGATTACGAGATAGTTGCGGTAGAGCCTGCCTCCTGCCCCAGCTTCACAAGAGGAAGGTACGCCTACGACTTCTGCGATACGGGAATGGTTTGCCCTCTTGCCAAGATGTACTCTTTAGGCAGCAGCTTTATCCCCTCGGCAAACCATGCGGGCGGACTGCGCTATCACGGCATGAGCAGCGTCCTGTCACAGCTCTATGATGACGGCTTGATGACCGCAAGATCTGTTGAGCAGACAGCGGTGTTCCAAGCAGCAGAGCAGTTTGCAAGGATCGAAGGAATACTCCCCGCACCCGAAAGCAGCCACGCGATCCGCGCCGCAATGGACGAGGCTATCAGGTGCAAGGAAACAGGTGAGGAAAAGACGATCCTCTTCGGCTTAACAGGCACGGGTTATTTTGATATGGTGGCTTATCAGAAGTTCAACGACGGCGAGATGTCCGATTATATTCCTACAGATGAGGATCTGAAGCCCGGATTTGACGCGCTGCCTAAGGTTGAGCTGTAATACTGTTTCCAATTTAAAAACGCTCTATAGCAAACGCCAGATATTTTTGGCGTTTGCTATAATATATTGCAGCACAGTTACCGCCTAATGACTTCGTTGTATACAGTATTTTCCAAAGTTAAAAAAATTTAGCATAAGTTTTGATATATTAAACAATAAATTAATGTAATTTTTGTTTATAATTTCAATTGACAAAAATCTTTTAGTGAATATAATATTATTGTTAAATTATTTATTTGAATATTTATGTATTTTAAGGAGTACTTACAATGAAGAAATCTATGAAATAATTAACGGCTTTATTACTTGTCACAGCAATAATAACAACAACTATGGCAGGAAATGTTTATGCAGTCGAGCCAAAATCAAAGGTATACATACAGGTATCAGGCTGTGATACTGTTATTGAGATTGAACCCTTTATTGCTGAAATTGATGGTGAAGAATGTGTCGTGATAGATCTTAATGGTCTTTTGACAAACGGTATTAATTTATCATCAAATAATAATTTTGCACAATGTGAAGAAAATGTTTTAGGAATTAGCACACTGGATAATAAGCGTAGAATATACAGTGATACAGTCAATTTATCCAAGGGTGATTATTCTTCTCCTCCTGAAATAAATTGTAGCCCCGCAAAGGGTTTTGTGGTTAGAATGAAAAGTGCTATTATTGCACATAAAATTAGAGGTGTTATGCATTTGTATAATAATAATTTCAATCATTTTCTTCCCTCATATGATTTTACTATGACTTTCAGTCTTGCTATAACAGAAAATCAATTAGTTCTTTTGGAACCGGCGAGTGATATAAGCAAGTGCCGTTTAGAAATATTTAAGGACGGAACTGATATCAGCAATCCATTTAGTTATACTTTATTTGAATATTGAGGGAAAGGAGATATATTTTTAATGAAAAAAAATACTGTTGAGGTGGAAAACAACTCCTTAGTTTCAGATCAGACTAAAAAAATAAGTATCGGAAAAATTTTTGATACTGTATGGCAGGTTTTTAAGGGATTATTTATTGCAGCTCTTATTCTTGCCGTTATTTTCAATACCTATGTTTCGATCTGCTATTTAAAGGAACAGCAGGCTCCTATCATCTTAGAAATGGCATACCCATATAATACACAGGATTACAGAAATTTGCTTGAAGCGGCTAAAAAGAACCCGGATAGTGCAGAGTATAAACAAATGCTCAAAGATTTCAACACAAAATACAGCATTTCTTATAAAGTAAGCGGTACTTATACAGAACTTGCAAGGCTTCACAAGGAAAATCCCGACAGCGAAGAATATAAGCAAACGCTTGCTAAGCTTTTGGAGGAGTTTGACATCTCTGCTGAGGACATAACCTTTGACGAATAAATCAAAAAAACAATCATAAATAATACAATTTATAAAAAATCACTGACCGCAAATTCCTTTTGCAGTCAGTGATTTTTTTCGTTTGCTTTTTTAAATTCGTTTACTGTTCGCTGAACGGCTTCAAGCTGGCTTTCGGTAAGCCCCGAAACGTCCAAAATGTTTCCGTTTGCCGTTCCGAGCAAATAGTCTGTGGTCACGGAGAAAAATTTTGCTATCCGTATAAGGGTGCCAAAGGTAGGGTAGCCCATTCCGTTTTCATATTTGCTTACAACGGCTTTAGATAAGCCCACCCGCCTGCCAAGCTCGCTTTGGGTAAGACCGCTTTGCTTGCGCAAGGATCTTAAGATCTCGCCGAAATCGTAATAACTCATTTTGTGACGCCTTCTTTCTGACTTTAATATATACCATTCAAATGATAAAAATCACCAAGCTTTTTATTTAAGTATCTTGATTTATTATAACCTGCGCATTGTCAATAATTCATATATTTTTTTCAACAATATATTGACTCTTTTGCACTTTATGTGTTATAATGAAAAATAAAAAAGGAAAGAAGGCATGTAAAATATTTTGCTTGAAATGTGGAGCAGAAATAAAAGAAGATTTAAACTTTTGCACAAACTGCGGAAGAAAGATAAGATCCGGACCGACAGAAAAAGGGATCCGGGATTCTATGTCAGATCGGGAATCTCATGAGCATACTCCGGTAAAGAAGGAAGTATCGTGGAAACCCGTGATCTCTGCAATTATCAGATCTGCTGCAATTATAGCTTTATATTTTTTGATCGAAGCATGGTTTCTTGCACCCGAGATCCGTGAAGCAGTTACTGCCGACCTTCAGGATAATCAAATGTTATATAGCTTGACCGACGTTGAACAGTTGGTCGGTACAATATTGAGCCCTATCAGAATATCTTTGATCTCCATTGAAATTATTTCGTTAATTCTGAATCTATTGGTAAAGGCAAGACATATTCTTTATATAACAAATTGGTAAATTCAGAGCGATTTTTTATGTCATAAACAAATGGATCGTTGAAAAAGCCGAAAAGATAAAAAAGTACTAAACAGGTAATAAAAACTTTGTCTAATAACGACCCTTGTAATGTAATCGTTTTCTTGTTATAATTGTCCTGTACCCTACAAATTTATAATAGCAGAAGGAGATATAAAAAATGAAATTCAGCTTAAAGGAAATATACAAGGACTACTTCAACATAGGCGCGGCGGTAAATCCTCCTGTTATCGAAACTCACAAGGATCTGATATTACAGCATTTTAACTCTCTTACCTGCGAAAACGAGATGAAATTCGGCAATATCCACCCCGAGGAAAACCGATATAATTTTGAGTCTGCGGACAAGGTCTACAGCTTTGCAAGGGAAAACGGACTGATGATAAGGGGACATGCTTTGGTATGGCATCAGGAAATTCCCCAGTGGCTTTTCCAAAATTCAAGCCGGGAGATCGCCCTTGCAAGATTGGAGGAGCATACCAAGATCTTGGCGGAGCGTTATCCCGATATATACGCCTGGGACGTGCTTAACGAGGGCTTGGACGACGGAGACGGCTTTTATAGAAATACCCCTTGGATTGAAACGGTGGGGGAGGACTATTTTGAAAAGGTCTTTGAAACAGCGGGCAAGCACTTGAAAAATGCCGCACTCTTCTACAACGACTACAACGAATTCGATCCCAAAAAGCAAGAAAAGTATATCCGCAAGATAAAGGAAATGCAGAAAGCAGGCGCCCCTGTGTCGGGAGTGGGCTTACAGTGCCATTTGGGTCTTAATCACGCCGTAGATTTCGGAGAGATCAGGCGCGGTATGGAGGAGTATGCAAAGCTGGGCTTGAAGATACACATTACCGAGCTTGACGTGTCTCTCTATCCATTTGAGGATAAGGAGATGCACACCGCCCCGACCTTTGAGCAGTATAAACAGCAGGTGAGAGTGTATAAGGAGCTCTTTAAGGTGCTCCGTGAATACAAAAACGAGATCGAAACGGTGACCTTCTGGGGAGCGGCGGACGATGTTACATGGCTCAACTATTTCCCCGTAAAGGGAAGGAAAAACGGCGGCCTGCTCTTTGACGAGGAGCATGAGCCCAAGGAAGCGTTTTATGCTGTATGCGATTTCTGATTTTTTCTGAATATAATTCTCAAAAGGCTTAAAGTTCAGGAAAATTCTGCCGATATAATATAGGAGAATATGCAATTATGCGATCATGCAATAATTAACGCCATACGGCGTACATGGACAGGAGATTTATATATGCTGAAGATCACAGACTACGGTTTTTTATTTCAGAATAAATTCGGCGTTGGCAGCAAGTCCAACCCCATAGGCAGCTTTCAGCTTTCCCAGTTGAACAGTACCGCTGTTCAGAACCAGCTCAAGGCTGCGGGCATCGACACAGGAAGCAAGCAGTACAAGGCAGTTATCAAGGAAATGATGAAGAACGCCAACGGTGCTATGTATACCAATCCTCTTGCTATCAAAAACCTGATGAAGAACTACGATTCCGACGGAGATTGGGTAGATCCAATAACAGGCTTGGCAGGTCTTTTGGTGACCGATGAAAACGACAAAGATCGCAGAACTATTATTGACATTCCCGAAAGCAGCCGCCGCGAGATGTTTGAATCCACCAAAAGGGAATTTCTTGCAGAAAACGGCGTAGCCAACGGCGACACTACCAAACGCTCCGAGGTGTACACACATCTCTACAAAAAAATGGAGAAGCAGGATCGCCTGAAAGCGGGCTATACTATGGAGCAGTACGAAAGAGCATACAGCAGAGCGTTCCACGCAGCGGCAAAAGCGGCTGATCCTACTTGGGAGATAGGAAAACCTATTCCAAAGGGCGCCTTGGATAATATCACCATGGAATCTGTGGAAAAAGAACTTAAGCAGGTGGGCAACAAGTTTGTGACTGTTTCCTCCGCATCTTCAACATCGGCAGTTTCCGCATCAACCACTGCTGCCACTGCCAACACATATTCAAGAAAGACAATATCAAGTGTTGAAAAGGCTTTTGAAGAGGGCTTGAATAACAGTAATGTCACATTTGAGAAAAAGGAAGAAAAGCCCGTTGAGCTTAGCGAGACCGCTTTGGCTGACAAGATGAAGAGACTTGAACAGCAGCTTAAGGACGGAACCTTTAAGGGCAGCGATGAGCTTGATATGAAAGCGTAAAATTACATAAAAAAAGGGGCTGCAAAAAGGCAGCCTCTTTTTTGTAAAGCTTTTGAAGAACCGTAAAAAACAGCACAGCTTTTCTTTGAGCATAAAACCGGGGATTGCAGCTAAGCAGCCCCTGTTTTATTATTACTTACTTTACATAAGAATCTTTCATTTTCTGCAAAAGATCCTGATCAATAAACTCATGCTTCATTCTGTCGTAGTAATCTCCTGTAATATCCCAGAGAACAGGACACATACCGCGCTCCGACGCTGATTTTATCACTTCGGTTATGTAGGTGCAGACGGAATCCCATTCCTTTACCTGCTTTTCGCAGACGCTGAATTCTCCGATAATAACGGGGATTCCCCTGTCCACAAAATTCTCTTTCATTTTATCCATGTTTTTAACCAGCTCTTTTACGTCCTTGTCGCTGCCCCATGTTGTTTGCAGCTTGCCCCAATCTGCGTCCTCTTTCAGAATGCAGAAGGTAGAGGGGGTGTAGTAGTGAACGGACACTGCACAGCGGTTTTTGGGGTCGTTGGGCATTACGAAAAGCTCGTCGCAGGTAAGGTCAATATCTGTGCAATAGCCTGCGATCAGCAGATGACGGTTTTCATTGTTTCCGCCCGAGGCGCGTACTATGTCAACAAACTTCTGGTTGATCTCGTTAAGGAGACCGTAGGAGCCTTCCTTGTCGCCCTGGTTGCTGTATCTGTTCCACATGCTGTCCCAGCCGCCCTCTTCATTGAGAGACTCAAACATAAGCTTTCCGTTGAATTCCTTGAATTCCTCGGTGATCTGTTCCCAGATCTTGGTGTATTTGTTCATGCAGTTTTCTTTATCGGTAGGGAACTTTTCCCACCAGCCGCTGTCCCAGTGGATATTGACAATGGCGTACATACCTGTTTCAAGAGTCCAGGTCGTGATTTCCTTTACCCTATCCATAAGCTCTTCATTGATAGTGTAGTCCTCTTCCATTAAATTTGACCAAGCCACAGGGATTCTCAAAACGCCAAAACCGCTGTCCGCGTAGCCCTGGATCATCTCCTTTGTAATGACCGGGCTGCCCCAGGCTATCTCATAAGCGGTAACGCCGTTTATTGTGCTGATCCAGGTTCCACAGCTTTCAAGGGTGTTTCCGAGATTGATGCCAAGCCCCATATCCTTTACTACCTGGGCGGTGGTAAGACTATCGTCAAATTCGGGGATAGTCGCTTCGGCAGCAGCGGAGGTTTCCTCTGTCTGGTCTGATTGCTGGGGCTGCTCGCTGTTGTTTGTGAGGTCTCCCACGTTTTCCATTTGGCTTGCGCAGGCGGAGAACAGCAGTAATGATGCCGCTGCAAGAACCACAAGTGCATTTTTCTTTTTCATAATTTTTCCTTTCATATATGTGTTTTTTTCAGTGTGCTTTTTCAAAAAATATCAATAAGCTGCCGCCATGATCTGCCTTAATAATTCATCATCATAGAATTTACATTTGCTGCGGTCGTAAAAATGTCCGGTAGTGTCCCACAGAACAGGGCAGATATTGCGTGATCTTGCTTCCTTTACCACCGAAGAAATAAACAGCCTTACCACATCGGCAGTCTTGTTTCCCGTAGCAACGCCGTATTCGCCGATAATAACGGGAATACCCTTATCAACAAAGGTGGTTTTTATCATATCCATGTACTTGGTAAGCTCTTTTTTGTCATTGTCGCTGCCCCAGGTGGTTTTTGCCTTGCCCCAGCTTTCGTCCTTTTCCAGAATGCAGAAGGTGGAGGGAGTGTAGTAGTGAACGGACACGGCACAGCGGTTTTTGGGATCATTTGGCATCTTGAACATAGAGTCACAGGTAAGGTCTATGTCGGTGCAATAGCCTGCGATCAGCAAATGACGAGTTCCGTTGTTTCCGCCCGAGGAACGCACTATATCCACAAATTTCTGATTTATTTCATTGAGGAGACCGTAAGATGCAGCTTTGTCGCCCTGGTTGCTGTATCTGTTCCACAAGCTGTCCCAGCCGCCCTCTTCGTTTAATGACTCAAACATGACCTTTCCGCCGAAGCTCTTAAAGCCTTCGCAGATCTGTTCCCATATCCTTGTGTATTTTTTCATGCAGTTTTCTTTATCTGTGGGGAATTTCTCCCACCAGCCGCTGTCCCAGTGGATATTGACAATGGCGTACATATTACAGTCAAGCGCCCACTGTGTAATTTCCTTTACTCTGTCCATAAGCTCGCGGTTTATGGTGTAGTCCTCGCTCATGAGATTTGACCACGCCACGGGAATTCTTAAAACTCCGAAGCCGCAGTCAGCATAGCCCTTTATTATTTCCTTGGTAATGACTGGGCTGCCCCAGGCGGTCTCGTAGGCTCTTACGCCGCCGTTTTTGTTTATCCAGTCTCCGCAGCTTTCAAGAGTGTTTCCCAGGTTTATTCCCGCGCCCATATTATAAACCACCTCTGCGGTGGACATATTGTCGTTGTATTCCTGTATAACAGGCTTTTTCACTTCTTCCGTTGTTGTGGCTGCAGGTTCGGTTTTTGGGGCGGTGGTTGTGGTGGTTGTCGCTGCGGGAGGTTTTGCGGTGGTAGTTGTGACGGCTGCTGCGGTTATTGCCGCCGTTGTGGCTGCCGACGCAGCTGATGATTCGGCGGCAGATGAGGTTTCCGATGATGTTTGCGTTGATGCGGAAGATACTGTCCCTTCGGTAACGGGTTTTTCCGTTTCAGGAGGGGCGGTGTCCTCGGCATGTACTGTTTCCGCTGTTTGTGCCGTCTGCGGTTCTGTCAGCAGACTGTCCACATTTTCCGCTTGGCTTGCGCAGGCAGACAGCAGCATCAATGCAGCAGCTGCAAGGGAGAGCAGGGCTTTTCCTTGTTTCATATTATTACCTTTCTTGCCGGTGGGCTTGGGAGTGTATTCGATCTGATGATTATATTTTAACATAGGTTTATATAAAATGTCAATAAAACGATTACATTTTGTTGAGAAATTGTGAAATATTAAAATAGAAATAGGGGCTGTTTTTCACAGCCCCAAAATCTTATTACAATTTCCTACTTCATAAACACAAATGACTTAAACTCGAAAATATTCCTTTCATCAAAGGTATAAGCCATCCAGCCCTTATAAATATGATTTACCTTAAAGAACACGCTGTGCCTGCCGCAGACCTTTTCCACAGCCGCCTTGTACACTCCGTCATGGGTATCTATGGGGCAAACGCCTATTTCCTTTCCGTTGTCGGGATCGTCAATAAGTATATGTATTTCGCCCCTGCAGCCGTTTCCAATAACATCGGCGGCAAATTCCATGGTCTTGGTGGAATTGTCCTCGCCGAAATCAAAGTACTTGTAGCCGATGACAGAGCCTGTCTTTATACCAGTGACAGTCCTTGTGAAGCAGTCCTTTTCGGTAATGAAGCAGCCTCCTTTAAGCACACAAGCAATCTCCGCGGGAGTGGTCTTGTACGGATTCAGGGATTCTTCAAAGCCCAAAGAGGTCATCTCCACCTGGGGAATGGTGCCGTCGGGAAGTATCTCGATCTTCTCAACGCAGGCACGTCTTGACATAATGGTGCCGTTGGTCATTTTGTGGTAGAAAATGTACCACTGACCGTTTATGCAGCATACCGATCCGTGGTTATTTCCGCCTGGATAGTCGATGCTGTTGTCAACTATAGTTCCCATGCGGACAAAAGGTCCCTGTGGCTTGTCGGCAATGGCATAGTCAAGGTGAGATCCCTTTCTCGGCGAATATATGAGATAATATTTGCCGTTGATCTTGCGAGGGGAGCTGGCTTCAAAATAATCGGTGTCGCCCTTGCCTTCGGGTATTATATCCTCTTGGTAAGTGCCTTTGATTATCTCGTGCATATTCTCGCCATTGATTTCACCAAAGTGGGATTTTTCAAAGCCGTAATAAATATACACTCTGCCGTCGTCGTCCACCAGAACGCCCGGATCGTTGAAGATACCGCCGTCTCCGCCGTCCTTCTCGTCATATTTGTATTGACCCAGCAGCTCAAAGGGTCCCTCGGGCTTGTTGCTTACTCCAACGCAGCCCTTTGAGCAAAGGATATAGGCGTAGAGATAATATTTTCCGTGATTGGTGACCACATCGGGAGCGTACAGCTCTCTTTCCGTCCAGTCTGCGTCGGTGGGGTGGTCACGGTCGGGATTGGTGTGGAAGCTGTGACCGTGGCACTGCCAATTATTCAGGTCGTTGACAGGAGCAGACCACACCTTCAGCTTGAAATCGCAGAAATCCTCGCCGGCATAGCGGTCGTGGGAGCCGTAAAGATATACTCTGTCGCCGAAAACGCGGGGTTCGCCGTCGGGAATGTATTCCCAGAGGGGAAGTATAGGGTTTGGCATATTATGTTCCTCGCTGTATTTATGTTTTGTTGACTGTATTTCGGATTATCTCTTTGATCGTTTCAGCGGGATTATCCACTTACTTGCTCAGATATTCGTCAATAGACTTGGCAGCCTGCTTGCCTGCGCCCATTGCCAGAATAACGGTAGCAGCACCCGTAACAGCGTCACCGCCT
>JAAVIE010000059.1 GCA_014799325.1 Oscillospiraceae bacterium | reverse complement strand
TGGAATTTATCGAGAAATATATGATACCTTTAAAGGAAAGCGGCGTGCTGTGGGGCTACGATCTGCAATATCTCTTTACAGGACAGCTGAACCGCCACCCCCGCGAGGCTATGACTTTTACCGCAGAGGGCAGACGGGATTACTGCGAGTTTTATAAGTCGCTGCTGGAGAATTTCTGATTTTTCAAAAACTGCATAAAAAAGGGGCTGTCTTTTCCGCAGTCCCTTTTTTATCCGAAAATATTCCGCAAGATCCCAAACACAACCAATATTCCTATAAGAATATAGTAAAAAAGCTGATTTTTCGGCTGTCCGTCAGCAAGCGCCTTTGGCTGGAAGATCAGCCTTATTCCAATAAAGACAAGCCAGACAGGCAGCAGTATGAAAATGCAGGGATTGGCTTCAAAGGCTGCATGGAAATTTCCCCCAATAATATTCACAAACATTGTGCTTATGCCGCAGCCCGGGCAAAGGATCCTGCCGCCTGTGATCAGCCTTACGGGGCAGGGTATGTTCAAACCGGTGAGCTTGAGCCATATAAAATATGCAGTTCCCAAGACAAGGAATATCAGCAGTCTTTTTAACACAATTTTCCTGTCGCTTACCATTTTCTTCTGACCTTTCAATTATTATACATAATTAGTAAAAACTGCCCGCTTTCTGCAAGCGGGCAATTTTTTATGTAATTGTAAATATTACATATTCTGTGCAGGAGGGGGTGCCATTTCGTTAAGTGCGTTCTGCATCATAGCCCAGCCAACAATAGGAATGAACAGCTGGAGGATCAGGTAGATAACAGCCTGATTGGAAGTAGGCAAGCCTCTTGCAGCCTTTGCGTTATCAAGCTTTTCGCCCTGCTTATATGCCCAGTAAAGACCGTAGATATCGCAGGTAACGATCATCAGAAGCAGTGCGATACCGCCTGATGTGTAAGGCTTTCCATCGGGACTGGGAGGAGCTACCATGTTGGTATCATCGGTAAGCTTTATGAACCAGATAAGTCCGTAAATTCCACAGGTAACGATGGACAAAATAATGCAAAGTGCAATATTCTTCTGTTGAATCATTTTTCGCTCTCCTTATAATTTAGATTTCGCAGGTCAGTGCCAAATTTTATCTGCACAGCACCAAAATATAAGGAAAACAAGGCTTGTGTTCCCGATGTTGAGATGCTGAAAAAATTCTTTACATAACCCATGAGATATTATAGCAAATTTCACGAAAACAGTCAACTGGTATATTGTATAAAATTACTACGGAATATTTAATATTATATACAGCAAAGAATCAAAACCCTTTTGGGAGAAAAAAATAAAAGGGACATTTTTACAGCCCCTTTTATTATATTACAGTACGTTATTATACACAACCCTGAGCCTTCATAGCCTCTGCAACCTTCAGGAAGCCCGCAATGTTTGCGCCTGCCATATAGTTTCCGGGCATACCGTACTCCTTAGCGGCTTCGTCACAGCTCTTGAAAATAGACTGCATGATACCCTTGAGCTTTGCGTCCACTTCCTCAAATGTCCAGCTGTAACGCATGGAGTTCTGGCTCATTTCAAGACCCGAGGTAGCTACGCCGCCTGCGTTTGCAGCCTTGGCAGGTCCGTAGAGAACGCCGTTTTTGAGATATACTTCAATAGCTTCGGGAGTGGAAGGCATATTTGCGCCCTCTGCAACAGCAAAGCAGCCGTTGTCAACCAGCTTCTGTGCGCTTGCGCCGTCGATCTCGTTCTGTGTAGCGCAGGGGAGAGCGATGTCGCACTTGATGCTCCAGATTCCGCCGCAGCCTTCTGTATAGGTAACATTCTTGTGGGAAGTTCTGTCTGTGTATTCTTTGATTCTGCCGCGCTCAACCTCCTTGATCTGCTGAACAAGCTCAAGCTCGATCCCATCGGGATCATGGATATATCCGTTGGAGTCGGAAAGTGCAACTACCTTTGCGCCAAGCTCGGTAGCCTTCTGTGTAGCGTAGATAGCTACGTTGCCCGAACCGGAAATAACAACGGTCTTGCCCTCAAAGGACTTGCCGTTAGCCTTTAACATTTCGTCGGTGAAGTAGCAAAGTCCGTAGCCTGTAGCTTCGGTTCTTGCAAGAGAGCCGCCGTAGGTAAGACCCTTGCCTGTGAGAACGCCGCTGAACTCGTTGCGGATCCTCTTGTACTGACCGAACATATAGCCTATCTCTCTTCCGCCTGTGCCGATGTCGCCTGCGGGAACGTCGCAGTCAGGACCGATATGCTTGCAAAGCTCGGTCATAAAGCTCTGGCAGAAACGCATAACCTCTCCGTCACTCTTGCCCTTGGGGTCAAAGTCGGAGCCGCCCTTGCCGCCGCCCATGGGGAGAGTGGTAAGGCTGTTTTTGAACACTTGTTCAAATCCCAAGAACTTGATAATTCCCAAGTATACCGAGGGGTGCAGACGCAAACCGCCCTTGTAAGGACCGATAGCGCTGTTATACTGAACGCGGAAGCCTCTGTTCACCTGAACCTTGCCGTTGTCGTCAACCCAAGGCACTCTGAAAATAATCTGTCTTTCGGGCTCTACAAGGCGGTCGATAACACCTGCCTCTACAAGGTCCGGACGTCTTTCAACTACGGGCTGGAGAGATTCAAAAACCTCTGTTACTGCTTGAATGAATTCGGGTTCGCCGGGATTTCTTTTCTTAACTGTTTCCAAAACGTCGATGAGATACTGGTTAGTTAAAGCCATCGTGAAAATTCCTCCTAAAAAATATTCATTTTTGCTTTGACGCAACTTTGCCGAACCTACAATACACATAAAGGAACAAAATGACCGCAGATGATTTGTCAGTCTGCAAAATCCTTTGTCCTACCGACTTTGGAACAGCCTTCATTACATCATTATGATACTTTTTTATTTTAGCATATATTTTGTCGATTTGCAATAGTTTTTGCAAGATTTTTTTCAGAACTTGCAAATTTGTGTATTTCAACAAACTGTAACCGCTTTGTAATTGCTTTTTTCTGATAATATGATACAATATTATTATCGGAAAAGGAGAATTGATATGAAAAGAAAAATTTTTGCATTGGTTACGGCTCTTGTATCTGCGGTCGGTTTCAGCCTTTCTTGCAGCGCGGAAAGTTTGAATTACGGTTATAATGACGATTATGGTTACGGCAATGAGATAGATTATAATGAACCATCATGGGACGACTATGACCCCGCTTGGGATATGGACTTCACCTATTTGGGCTCGTTTCATGACAGGGACAGCGGGTTCAGCGCGGAAATGTTTAAGGGGGGCGCGGTCATTTCGGGTTATGAAAAAAGCGATAGCCGCATTGTTGTTCCAGAAAAGATAGGCGACAAGAATGTTATTGCCATAGGCGAATACGCTTTTCAGGGGAATCAGTCCATTATTGATGTTAAGCTGCCAAAGGGTCTGAAATATATAGGCAAAGGGGCTTTCGGGAATTGTACCGATCTCAAGAGCGTTGAATTTCCCGAGGGACTTTTGTCAATAGATCAGGGGGCATTTTTCAATTGCGGATTGGAAGCTGTACAGTTCCCCAACAGCCTTACTTCTATCGGAACGGAGGCTTTTTGGCAGTGTTGGAGCCTGACATCGGCGGAGCTTTCCGACAGTATAGAGAGAATAGGGTCTTTTGCTTTTAAAGAGAGTGGCATTAAGCAGGCTTATCTTCCCGAAAAGCTTGATTATCTTGGTAAGGGGGCTTTTGAAAACTGTTCAAATTTGGAAACTGTCAGCTTTGCCCATTGTCCTGCGGTCATCGAGGAATTTACCTTTTCAAACTGCGAGAAGCTGAAAACCGTCACTTTGGCTAATGGGGTCACCGCTATTGAGCAAAACGCTTTTTACGGCTGCGGGATTACCGATATTGAATTTTATGAGGGGCTTATCAGAATTGAAAGTCAGGCCTTTATGGACTGCAAACAGCTTGGCGGTATTCAGTTCCCCGAAAGGCTGATAACCGTGGGGGACAGCGCATTTGAGGGCTGCGAGTCGCTGGAATATGTCAATATGACTGACGATATCAGCGATTTAGGAGAGTTTGCTTTTTCAAAGTGCGGTTCGCTGAAAAGCATACAGTTTTCCTCAAAGCTTAAGGAAATTCCCGCCTCTGCTTTTTCCTATTGCTCGGAGCTTAAGTCGGTAGTCATTCCCGAGGGAGTCGGAATGATAAGGCAGGAAGCTTTTGCCTGGTGTGAGGGGCTGGAGGAGATCTATATACCTGATTCCGTAAACACTATCAGCTCAAAGGCTTTTCTTATGGAAGATACTTCCAAAATTACAATAATCGGTAATTACAATTCCTATGCAAGATCCTATGCAAGCAGATATACAATAAGCTTTAAGGTCGACGCAGCCCACCAGGGGCAGGTCAAGGTCATGATGATAGTTATGATCTCGGTGTGGTCGGCGGTGCTGGATATTTGTCTTATTATGCTGGTCAAAGCGGGCATAAGAAAAAAAGATAACAATAGCGGCAAAGGGGACATTTAGTTTTATTTATGGTAAATCTTATTGACATTTATGTAACATTATGGTAAAATATATTTAGGTCAAATATGTGAAGGAGAAAAAGCTATGAATAGAAAAAATAAGATTATCAAGGCTGTTCTGATCACATTTTCGGCATTGTTCACCTTGTCATCATTTACCTCATGCAGTATCGGAAATGAACCCAAGGACAGTGAAGCCACACCCGAAACCACCGAAAAAACAGTTACTCTCCCCGGGCAGTATTTAAAGGACAAGAAAAGCTTTTTCAGCTTAGGCGGAAAAACCTTTGACCTTTCACTGGACTTTGAGAGCTGTAAGGAAATTTTCGGAGACGAAATGACTGTATGGTGGTCTGCTGAGATCGCAGATAAGGCATACAGTGAGGTCTTCGATGAATTAAATATTGAATATGTTGGATCGGCGGACAGTGAAAACCATATTTATACACATATAGTGCAAGACGGAGTTTATACCGCCAATCTTGATTTCATATACAATGAAGAAACAGAGCAATTTGATGTCCTGTTATTCCAAACAACTTTTGATATTTTAGATTTTAATTTTGATAATAAGGAAAAAATCGCATTGGATATTGCTTATACAGAAAACGGCGAGATAAAAACAAAGGATTTTCCTTATGAAACCGACAAAATAGATTTTTCCGTTGACGGTTTTTCTATGGGGAAAGCAAATAATGAGCAAGTAGCGGAGAGTTTAGGCGAATGTAAGATAGACAAGGAAGAAGGTCATATAAGACAACAATATCTATTTGAGGATTATTCCCTTGTTCTGTTTTATAATAATGAGGGAATTCTTAAAGGTGCAATGATTTTAAAGCTTTGGGAGAAATAATATAAATATGAAGACAAAGATATCTGTTAAAAATTTCACACTGCTTTCCCTCTTTGCTCTGCTTGTCCTGTTCTCCCTCTCCTCCTGCTCAAACACTAACTCCAAAGATCCGCAAGAACCGGAAGTAAACATTTTTGAACATAAGGGAGAAAAATTGACC
>JAAVIE010000058.1 GCA_014799325.1 Oscillospiraceae bacterium | reverse complement strand
GACCCGCATTATTTAACTTGTGCTATCAGGGCAGTTGTGAGAGCGGAAACCCACTTTGACAGTAGATAAAAACCGCCGCCAAGTGAAAATTTCCTCTCCCAAGGTTGACTAATAAAGAATAATGTATTATAATATAATGTGACTATGTATACTCTGCAAATCTGACCCGCTAATAATATATTTGTTGCACAAGGGCTTTATTACCGCAATTATTGGCAGCATCCTGTGAAAAAGCTCACAACTGTACATAAAAGACAATAAAAAGAAAAAAAGGAAGCTATACCATGAAAAAAATAATGAACCTGATCCCCCTGACCACTATACTTGTTTCTGCCGCCGCCCTGATACTGCGCATATTCCAGCTCTTGGTGGTGGTAGATTACAGCGAAATGGGATTTTTCGACACAGACGCAGGCTTTCTCCCTTGCTACGGACTGTATATTCTGTTCGCCCTGGCAGCAGCTGTTCTGATAATCGGCGCTGTCACCGACAAGAAAAAAGACGGGGAAGCCTTTCTTGTTAAAGCAAAGCACCTTACCCCCAAACAATCGGGCGCTTTGGGACTTGCTTTTGTGGCTGCGGCGGCGCTGAAGCTGGTGGATCTGGTGTTCGGATTCGGATTTTCCATTGACTATATCGGAGAGATCGCAATATTTGCAGCCTTTGCCATCACCGGCTTTATTCTGCTCAGCAAAAAGTCGGTCAGCAGATCTGCCGGATTTTTGCAGCTGCTTGTTTCAATCAGCTTTACCGTTAAGTCCGCAGTGCTGTTTATGCAGGATACCATTATCGTAAGAGTAAGCGACGAGCTTATCCTGCTTATGTCTTATGTGCTGTCTGTGCTGTTCTTCTTAAGCTTGGGCAGATTCCTTTCGGCAAATGAGTCTAAGCATTCGAGGGGAAAAATGCTTGTGTGCGGAGGAATGGCTGCGGTCATGTCTTTGTGCGCTTCCATTGCAGGCTATATCGCAATGCTGATCGACAGCAAGTATATGACAGGAAAAATGACAATGCACCCCATTTCACAGCTTGGCGTTTCCGTCATCGCCCTATCAGTTATCATCATTCTCTATTGCGGCGACAAAAGCCATGCGGATCTGACCGAATCTGAATCTGAAAATGAAAAAGACAGTACCTACCTTGAAATATAAATTGAATAAAACTTGCGGAAAGGCGGCTGCGCTGCTTTTGCCGCTTCTTGCGCATATTGTGTTTCTGTCGGGCTGCGCCGCCTTTGACGCGCCTTTGGAGGGTATGCTTTCTCCACCAAAGCTCACAAAGACGCAGACGGAGATATATAACGCCCTTACCCTAAGTATAGGGGAGCAGTCGGAGCTTATTTATCCCAAATCGGGAGAGTTCCGCAGTCCATTTGTGCTGTTTAATATGGACGGAGAGCCTACTGACGAGGCGGCAGTGTTTTACCGCGAAAAATCTCCCGATCCCGATACGGTAAGCGGACTTCGTGTCAATCTTCTTGACTTTATGGACGGACAGTGGGTGTCTGTAGCGGACAGGGCGCTTTCCGGAGCGGATATTGAGAGAGTAAGCTTTTACGACTTCGGCGCAGGAATAAATATGATGATAAGCTGCAGCTTTTTAGGACAGTCGGAAACAGCCCTCAGCGTTATGACCTATTCCGACAGCCTTGAAGAGCTGTATAAGACCACATACAGCTATATGGACAGATATGATGTCAACGACGACGGCTTTGAAGAGCTGTTTTTGGTGCATTACGATGCCGCCCTTGAAAGTAATGTTGCTTACCTTGTAGGACAGTCGGAAAGAGAAGACGAGGGAAGCCGCTTTGGGCTTTTAAGCTCTGCCGAGCTTGCCGCTGATATGGCGTCGGTGCAGAGGCTTACAAGACAGAAGATCAAGGAAAGCCACTTTTTGCTTTACATTGATTATTCTAAGGGAGATAACGTTTACGGCACACAGCTTTTAAGCTGCTATTCCGACAATCTTCTTTCAATAAGCTTGGACAAGGACACTTCAAGAAGATATAATTCAAATATCCCGATGCTTTACAGCACCGATATAGACGGTGACGGAAGAGTTGAAATTCCCGCTACTTCGCCTATGTTAGGCTATGAGGGTCTTACTGTGCCCGAACAGATGTTGGAGGTAGACTGGCTTGTGATAAACGAGGAAAGCGTACTTACCGCAAGCCAAAAATACCGCACATACATCAGCACGGGATACGAATATATCTTTTATTTCCCCGTAAGGTGGCAGGACTTTGTCACCGTTCAGAAAACCGAAAACAACACGGTCAATTTCACGCTTTATGATATGAACACCTTTGCAGATGTAGTGCTGTCCGTCAGGACAGCCGACGAGCCCCCCGAGGAAGAAGGCTGGGAGCATTACGGAGACAGTGACAGCAAGGTGTATATCAAAACACCGGCTGCGGACGCACCTATGGCTCTTACCCCGGACGAGCTTAACAGCAGCCTTTATATTGTTCCGAGAAGGGAGTGACTTTATGATCTCAAAAAATATACTTGTTTGCGAGGACGAGGACGCTATCCGCGACTTTGTGGTGCTGAATCTCAAAAGAGCGGGCTACGAGGTCACGGACGTAAACTGCGGAGAGGACGCTATCAAGGAATTTAACATATCCGGCGGAAGGTTTTCTGCCGTTATACTTGATATAATGATGCCCGGGATAAGCGGTATCGAGGTTTGCAGAACTATCAGAGAAAAAGATTCCAGGATAGGAATTATAATGCTTACCGCCAAGAGCCAGGAGATCGACAAGGTTGAAGGCTTGACAAGCGGCGCCGACGACTATATCACCAAGCCCTTTTCCCCTATGGAATTGGTGGCAAGAGTTGATGCGGTTTTCAGAAGGATCTCTGGAACTTATCAGAGCGGCGGAAGCAAGAAAAACCTTTCTTCGGGACCCTTTGTGCTGGACGTTCAGAGCAGGACCGTTACAAAAAACGGACAGCCTATTGAGCTTACTCAGATCGAGTACGGTCTTATGGAATATTTTATAAGCAACGAGGGCGTTGCATTGGACAGAAATTCCATTCTCAAAAAAGTATGGCAGGACGAATTCAACATTGACGATAAGATAGTCGACGTAAATGTGAGACGGCTCCGTATGAAGATCGAGGACGATCCTTCAAGCCCTTCGTATATTCAGACAGTGTGGGGCTACGGCTACCGCTGGGTAATTTAAGAGCCTATGGGAAAAAAGGTCGGAAAAAAGAAAAGTATCGCCGCCCGCTGGTTCGTCAACAGCTTTAGTATTGTTGCGGCTATAATGCTTATCGCCATTATCGGCGTTTACTTTACCGCAAAAAGCTATTACTATAATGCGGTGAATCAGTATCTGTGGTCGGAAGCAAATATTATTTCCGAGGTACTGTCAAGGTATTATGAGGATTCTCCGTCTAAGTACGCCAACGAGATAAGAGACATTGTGGAGTATTTCGACAAGAAAAACATAATGGAGCTTATGGCAATTGACAAAAACGGCAACCCCAAAATATCCAGCAGCGGATTTTCCCCCGAAATAGAAACGCTGATGCCCGACTATCAAGAAGCTATGGAAAGCAGCACAGGCAAGGGTGAATATATAGGAAGAACGGACAGAAGCTCAGTCAGCGAAAAGTATATGGCGGTGACTGTCACCATTCAGCCGGGAAACTCCGACTATGCCGCCATACGGCTTTTGACAAGCCTTGAAAAGGTGGATCAGCAGCTGCTGAAGCTGGCGCTGGTGACGTTCGGTATCGCCGTGTTCGTGCTGGTGCTGGTTTTGCTTTTGGGTATCTACTTTATCACATCTATCGTTTCCCCTATCAAGGAAATGTCAAGATCTGCAAAGAAATTGGCTAAGGGAGATTTTGACCAAAGGATAAAGGTAAAGAGAAACGACGAGATAGGCGACCTGTGCCTTACCTTCAACCACATGGCTGACGAATTGGAAAACAGCGAGAAGATAAAGAATGATTTTATCAGCTCCGTTTCCCATGAGCTGAGAACCCCCCTTACTGCCATAAAGGGCTGGAGCGAAACTATTTTGGAGATGCGCGATGAGGAAACTCTCACCAAGGGAATGAGGGTAATTGTTACCGAAACGGAGCGGCTTTCCTCAATGGTGGAGGAGCTTTTGGATTTCTCCCGCATACAGAATAAGAAATTGCAGCTCCAAAAGGCTGACATGGATATTCTTGCAGAGCTGGCGGACGCAGTTCTGATATACACCGAGAGAGCAGCCAAAAACGGTATCATCATAAACTATCACGAGCCCGAGGGCGTGGCTATTATCAACGGCGACAAAAACCGTTTAAGACAGGTTTTTATAAATATAATCGACAATGCTATAAAGTACAGCAAGGACGGCGGTGTTATTGAAGCAGAGGCTGTCCTAAAGCCCGGCAGGGTGGAAATAAAGGTTTCCGACAACGGCTGCGGTATTGCAAAAGAGGATCTGCCAAAGGTCAAGAACCGTTTCTATAAGGCAAATAACACGGTAAGAGGTTCGGGTATCGGCTTAGCTGTGGCTGACGAGCTGGTTTCCCTGCATAGGGGCAGGCTGGATATTGAGAGCGAGCTGGGTAAGGGTACTACTGTTAGTATTGTTTTGCCTACTATTCAGAAGAAATAAAATTTAAAGGGCGCGGCGGTCAGTATCGTTTTGCCACGATCCAAAAATTCAGAACAGGAAAGAGACAACATGAGAGAAAAACCTTTGCACAAAACTTCGGTAGGCGGTCAAGCCCTTATCGAGGGAATAATGATGAGAGGCGTCAGCAAAGCTGCAATGGCAGTCCGCAAAAAGGACAATACCATAGATGTTGAAGAATGGGATCTGCCCGAAAGAAAATGGTATCAGAAATGCCCCTTTATCCGCGGGATATTCAACTTTGTCCTGCAATTAAAGGACGGTATGACTTATATGAACAAGTCTATGGAAAAATCGGGCTATCTGGAGGACGAGGAGAACGAGGAGCCCTCCAAGTTTGAAAAATGGCTGGAGAAAACCTTCGGGGATAAGCTGGTGCCCGTCATTACCTTTATCGGCGGATTTTTGGGGATCGCGCTGGCGCTGGTGATGTTTCTGTTTGTGCCTACCTGGCTGTTTACGGGATTGCAGGCGCTTTTCGGAGAGACGGATATTTCACCTTTCCGCTCGCTCTTTGAGGGTATTCTCAAAATTGCCATTTATATTCTGTATCTGTGGCTCACTTCTTTAATGAAGGATATCAGGAGAACTTATGAGTATCACGGCGCGGAGCATAAGACCATAGCTACTTATGAAGCAGGGGAAGAGCTTACCGTTGACAATGTGAAAAAGCACACACGCTTTCACCCAAGGTGCGGTACAAGCTTTATCTTTTTGGTATTGGCTGTGAGTATACTTGTTACCTCATTAGTGCCTATCAACAGTGAATCATTTATTGCCTGGTTCGGGGTGAGCAAGTTTATTGCGGATCTGATGAGAGTTATTGGCAAGCTGATACTGCTCCCCATTATCGTAGGCATAAGCTATGAGATAATCAAGATCGCGGGCAGATACGACAATATCGCTACAAGGATAATTTCAGCCCCCGGACTTGCCATGCAGAGACTTACCACAAGAGAGCCTGACAGCAGCCAGATAGAATGCGCTATTGCCGCAATAAAGCCCTGCCTGCCCAAGGAGGGCGAAAACGATAAATGGTGATCGCCAAATTAAAGCAAAAGATAAGACGTATATTGGAGGACGGCGGGATAGACTGTGCCGATTTTGAAACAGAACAACTGCTAAAATGGTGTATAGGAGATAGGTACTATATAACCGACTCCATGGAAGATATAGGCGAAGATAGGGAGCATATGCTTACCGAGGCGGCTGTTATGAGAGCAAAGGGAGAGCCTTTGCAGTACATAATCGGTGAGTGGGATTTTTACGGCTTTACCTTTAAGGTGGGTCGGGGAGTTCTTATCCCAAGACAGGAAACCGAGGTATTGGTGGAAAAGACACTTCCCTTTCTGAATGAAAGGTCTGTAGTGATAGACCTGTGTTCGGGAAGCGGCTGTATTCCCATAGCTGTTGCGAAAAAGTCAAAGGCTGACTGTTACGGCGTGGAGATAAGCAAGGACGCAATAAGCTATTTTGAGGAAAACCTAAAGCTGAACAGTGTGGAAAGCAAAGTCAGAATAGTTGAAGGCGATGTGCTTGATCCTACACGGGAGACCTTGAATTTATTGCCAAAGCAGGCAGACCTGATAACCGCCAATCCCCCCTACCTTACTGCGGAGGAAATGGAAAACCTTCAAAAAGAGGTAAGGCGGGAACCCGAGCTTGCATTGTTCGGAGGAAAGGACGGTTTGGATTTTTACCGAATCATCTTTGAAAAATGGAAGTCCTTGCTGAAACCGAAAGGAATTTTTGCGGTCGAAGTCGGGGACAGGCAAGGAGAATCGGTGAGGGAAATAATGACCGCGGCAGGCTTTGAGGTACAGGTCTTTAAGGACTACGGCGGAACTCCGAGGGTGGTTTTGGGAGAAAAAATTTAGGGCGCTTCCAAGAGCTTCTAAAGCTTGAGCTTTGCTTGTGATCGCTGATATATGCTGATATATGCTGATATTTACTTATATTCGCTGACATCTGCCCGCATTTGCTTGTATCTGCCAATATTCGCTTACAGAAATCAACAGCAGGAAAGAAAGGAACAAAGAAATGGCAAAATCATCATCAAACGCTGCCAAAAATGCAGTAGTAAAGGCTACTACCCCCGAGGAAAAGAAAAAGGCTCTTAACGCCGCCATAGATATTATTATAAAGCAGTACGGCGAAGGCTCCATTATGATAATGGGCAATCAAAAGGCAAAGCTCAATGTTGAGGCAGTTTCCACAGGCTCGCTGGGTCTTGACCTTGCCCTGGGTATAGGCGGACTTCCCAAGGGCAGAATAGTTGAGATATACGGCCCCGAGTCGGGCGGTAAAACTACCGTTTCCCTTCACGCCATTGCCCAGGTGCAGAAAAAGGGCGGTATTGCGGCGTTTATAGACGTTGAACACGCTCTTGATCCCATTTATGCCCGTCAATTGGGTGTTGATGTGGATCAGCTTATCGTGTCACAGCCCGACACGGGAGAACAGGCGCTGGAGATCATTGAAGCGCTGGTGCGTTCGGGCGCTATTGATATAGTAGTTCTTGACTCGGTAGCCGCAATGGTAACTAAGGCGGAGATCGAGGGAGAAATGGGCGACAGCTTTGTAGGCGTCCAGGCAAGACTTATGTCGGCGGCTATGAGAAAGCTCACCGCCGTTATCTCCAAATCCGACACAGTGGCTATCTTTATCAACCAGGTTCGCGAAAAGATAGGCGTTATGTACGGCAACCCCGAGACCACACCCGGCGGCCGCGCGCTGAAATTCTATTCTTCTGTAAGAATTGAAGTAAGAGCAGGGGAACAGATGAAGGACGGCGACAAGGTAATAGGCAGAAGAACTAAGTGCAAGGTGGTCAAGAACAAGGTAGCCCCTCCCTTTAAGTCCTGCGAATTTGATATGATCTACGGACAGGGCATCAGCAAAATGGGCGAGATAGTGGATATGGGCGTTGAGCTTGGCATTATCAAGAAGTCGGGCTCCTGGTTCAGCTATCAGGATATGAAGATAGGACAAGGCAGGGATAGCGTTAAGAAATGGCTGCTGGAAAACTCCGATGTGTGCGACGAGGTAGAGGGCAAGATCAGAGCAAGAGCAGACGAGCTGTTTAAGCTTATGGCAGGAGAGACCCCCGAAGAAAATCCCGCAGAAAGCTCCGAAGCAAAAGCCCCCGACGCTGCTCCTGCGGAAGCTGCGGCAGAAGCGGAGAGCGGAAGCGCGGAGGAGAAAAAGTCCTCTAAAAAATCCGCAAAAGATTCTAAAGACTCTAAAGAATCGGGCAAAAAGGGCTCTAAAAAAGCCGCTCTTATTGAGGCGGAAACAGACTTTGACGAGTTCTCCATTGAGGATATCGACGACTAAAAATACTCGGAATACATACTGTGGAATATTTTGATACTATTTCCCCTTTAAAACTCTTGAAAAGATTTGTGGCGGGATCGTGCTTTGACGCAGCGATAAGCACAAGATCCGCTGCCAAGATCACTGCAAAGCTTTCAAGATCTTAAAGAGGGATCAGTATAAGTTTATGACAGAAAACATTTGAATATCGGCAGAAAGTATCCGATAATCAACAATATAGAATCAACAATATAGATTGAACATTGACAGAAAAATTACAGCACAGACGACAAAATTTTTCGGACAGATAATATTTTATGGGATATATTGAAGAAGAGCAGAAAAATGCGGAATACGAAAGGGCGCGAAAAAGGGCAATGTACCTTTTGAGCAGCCGCGACTATTCCGTCAAGGCTCTGCGTGAAAAGCTGCTGAAAAACTACACCCCCGAAACGTCGGAGCGGGTCATAGATGATATGACAAGATACGGCTTTTTAGACGATGAGAATTACGGAAAAAAGCTTGCCGCTTCGCTGATAAAGGGCAAAAAATACGGCTTATACCGCGCAAAGACCGAAATGAAAAGAAAAGGCGTTCCCCAAAGCATCATAGATGACGCTCTCGGCGAATACGAAGCTGACGACTACCTGGAACAGCTTAAAACCCTTATACGAAAAAAGTACCTTGACAAGATCTACGATACCGACGGACGGAGAAAGACCGTCAACGCGCTGGTGAGGAGAGGGTTTGGTTTTACGGAGATCAAGAAGGCGGTTTTGGAGGTGTTGAAGGAGGAAGCGGAAGATGAGGACGAGGAAGAGGACGAGGAAGAGGACGAGTACGATACAAGAAACTGAAAAAACTATCACAACATTTCTGAAAGCTGACTTTTAATTGCACAACTGCTCTGATAGCACGAATTTCAAAGAAGTCTATGACTTCCTGCGGAAGTCCACTGTTTCCGCAGGAAACAGTGGACGGTTCTTAAAATAAAGCGGAGCGCCGCTTGCGGCGTGCCTCAGGGATGAGGCACTGTCTGCCCAAAGCGTTGACAGGATGTCAACGCCCAAAGCAGACAGTTGGAGTACTTTATTTTAAGAATTTTGAAATTCTTTTTAAATCAGTAAATTACCGCCAACTTTCCTTAAAAGCGGGTCTCCACTCTCACGGCTTCCCGAAAAGAGGGCTTCCAATCTCACAACTTTCTTGAGAGAACCGAAATTGGCACAACTTCTTTGAGAGAGCCAAATCAGCACAACTTCCCTGAGAGAACCAAATCAGCACAGCTTTTCTGAAAGCATAAAAATATAGGGACTGTTTTTTACAGCCCACAGAAAATAAAGAAAAAAGAAAAAGAGGATAGATTCAATGGAAGAAATAAAGGTAGCAATGGTGTCCCTCGGCTGCCCCAAAAACCAATGCGACGCCGAGCTGATGATGAAAAAGATCCACGACGCGGGCTATAAGTTGGTACCCGAAGCAGGTCTTGCAGACGTGGTAGTTATAAACACCTGCGGCTTTATACAGTCCGCCAAGGAAGAAGCTATCGAAGAAATAATGGAGGCTATCAACCGCAAGAACGACGGCATCAATAAAAAGATAATCGTCACAGGCTGTCTTGCTCAACGCTACACCTCCTTAATGGACGAGGAATTTCCTGAGGTTGACGGAATTTTGGGCTTGGGCTGCAACGGCGACATTGTAAGCACTATCGGGGACGTTTTAAAGGACAAAAGAGTTGTTAAGGAGACCGCCGCAGGCAACTACAATATCGAGGGCGACCGCCTTATGTCCACCATGTCACATTATGCCTATCTGAGAATTGCGGACGGCTGTGACAACCGCTGTACCTATTGCGCTATCCCCTACATAAGAGGACATTTCAGAAGCAGACCTATGGAAAATCTTGTAAAGGAAGCGGAAGATTTAGCGGCAAAAGGCGTAAGGGAGCTTATCCTTATAGCCCAGGACACTACACGCTATGGTTTGGATCTGTATAAAAAGCTGATGCTGCCCGAATTATTGAACAAGCTTTGCGAGATAGAGGGCATAAAGTGGATACGCCTCCTTTACTGCTACCCCGAAAGGATAACGGACGAGCTTATAGACGTTATGGAAAAGCAGGAGAAGGTTATCCCCTACATAGATATTCCCATTCAGCACTGCAACAGAGATATTTTAAAGGCTATGAACAGGCAGGGTGACGAACAGACCCTGTGGGATCTCTTTGCAAAGCTGCGGTCAAGGCTGCCTGGGCTTATACTGCGCACCACCCTTATTACGGGCTTCCCGGGTGAAAGCGAGGATCAGTTTGTGGAACTGGCGGAGTTTGCCAACAACGTCAAGTTTGAACATTTAGGCTGTTTCCCCTATTCACAGGAGGAGGGCACTCCCGCGGCGGAAATGGAAAACCAGATCCCGCAGTCGGAAAAGGAACACAGAGCCGAGATCATTACCGAGCAGCAGGAGGTACGGGCAGGAGATTTCTGCGAACAGCAGATCGGCAAGACCTTTGAAACGGTGGTTGAGGGCTATGACAGGTATTTTGAGATGTATTTCGGAAGAAACTATATGTATGCTCCCGAAATTGACGGAATGGTGTACTTCAAGGGCAAGGGACTGCAGGTAAGTCAGTTTGTCAATGTTAAGATCACCGAGAGTATGGAAAACAATCTTATCGGCGAGACTGTTTAGAATGGGCAACGATCTTATAGGTGAAACTGTTGAATAAAAAGCATCTCACATTCCCCAAAAAACTGTTAAAGGAGAATTCTTGTGAACCTTCCTAATAAATTAACGCTGGCAAGGGTCATTGCAGTACCCTTTTATGTGGTCTTTATGCTTGCAGGCGGTATTCCGCTGAATTATCTATGGGCGCTGGCGATCTTTATCTTAGCTTCCCTTACCGATATGATAGACGGTAAGCTGGCGAGAAAAATGGGGCTTGTTACCGATTTAGGGAAATTCCTGGATCCGTTGGCAGACAAGATCCTCGTTTCCTCCGCTCTTATCTGTATGGCGGATCTTCATTGGTGTTATTCCTTTATGGTAATTATTATAATATGCAGAGAGTTTATAGTATCGGGGCTGAGACTTGTGGCAGCAGGCGCGGAAGAACACGTTGTCATTGCCGCGGGGATCTGGGGCAAGCTGAAAACCGCCGCTACTATGGGCTCTATCGGCATTATTACGGCAGGGTATATTTTTACGGAGAATTTCTCTGTCTTGCCTGCGGAATTTCCTTTAAGGCTGATCTCCGACATACTTATGGCGGTCTGCACTGTGCTGACAGTTATAAGCGGCGGTATTTATCTTAAGAATTATTGGCATTTGCTCACAAGGACAAAATAATATGTTCTAAATAAACGAAAGGCGGTAAGCGGATATGAAATGCAGTGTGTGCGGAGCGGAAAACCAAAACGGCAAATTCTGCCAACAGTGCGGCGAGGAACTGGAAAAGCAGGAAAAAACCGACCATACCGCCGAGCTTTTTGCTTATGTGGACAATATTTCAGATAATTCCGATATTTCAGATGATCCCGATAATTCAGATAATTTTGATAATGCTGCCGATGACAATGTTGTTTACAGCACAGAGGACAGTTCCGAAGAAAAAAACGCCAAAAGCGAGAATAACACATTCCCCCCAAAAGAAGAATTTGAGGAGAGCTTGGAAGAAAGCGATGATCTAAGGGATATTGACGGCGAAGCGGAAAGCGGAACTGACGACAGCGAAAATGTCGAAATAAGCCCCGAAGTAATGGGCGCTCTGGAAAAGTACGAGCAAGGCACTATCCCAGACCCCAAGGATAAGCCAAAGCCGCCGAAAAAAAAGAGCTTCCTCTATCCCCAAAACCCTATGCTGTGGTCCTTTCTGATGCTGCTGCTGTTTGCGGCTGTGCTGGGTATTCTGTCGGCGGTGTTTTTCCATACCGATCTTGAGGGCAAGGAGATAGTTTTCGGAATCGTGTTCTTGGTGTTTACGGCGGCTGTTTTGGGTATTGATTTCGCCTACTACTTCCCCTCCGCTATTATGCTGGATAGGCTTCTAAAAGGCAAGGGGGCGCGGCTGGAATACAGTCTGAAAAAATATGAGCTTATAGATCTAGCAGAGCAGGCTAAAAAGCGCAACAGGGGCTTTTATCTTGCAATAGGGCTTTTCGGTCTGGCGTTCACTATTTACTATATATACATACTTGCCACCACAGTACAGCAGACTACCCTTATGTGGATCAGCCTTATTTTCAGCGCAAGCGTGTTTGTTATCTGCGCAACATTGTTCTTTGTAATGCCCAAATTCAACTACGGTAAAATGATGGAGAACGGCAGCAGAGTCATTATAGGAAACAAATCGGTGTACTACGGCGGCACTTACTATCACTGGATAAAAGTACAGCCCGACGCTACCTTTGCAAAAATAAATACCAAAAAGCACGAGCTGGAGATAACATTTACGCAGGAATTCAAAAATGGCAATGTCAAAAAACAAAGGGTCACAGTATACGCCCCCGACACGGCGCTGAAAGGTATTTCAAAGCTTCTTGGGGAGTATGAGGTCAGCAGTAAGAAGTTTTGGGAGAAGAAGAAAGAAGAGATGTCGGTGGTGGACGGAAAACCAAATAATAAAGAAAAAGCATAAACGGTATGGCAATTTTTACATTTAAAAAAAACAAGTGAATATAATATAAAAAGGAGACTGCCTTTAATGGAAATAAGAGAATACCTCAACAACAACCTTGAAAACCTCAAATCCGACCTGGCAAGGCTGGTGAAGATCCCCTCGGTAAGCGGAGCAAAGGACGGCAGCTACCCTTTCGGCAGGGAGTGCGGAAAGGCTCTTGACGAGTTTTTGAAGATCGCCGAAGAAAGAGGTTTTACTGCCAAGAACTATGACTATTATGCGGGAAGCGCTGATCTGTTCCCGGAGGGAGAGGCTGAGCTGGGCATATTGGCTCACCTTGATGTGGTTCCTGTTACCGAAAAGAACTGGACTGTTCCCACTTACGAAATGACAGAAAAGGACGGAAAGCTGTTCGGCAGAGGTGTGGAGGACGACAAGGGTCCTTTGCTTGCCGCTATGTGGGCAATGAAGGCAGTCAAGGAATGCGGATATACACTGAAAGGCAATGTAAGGCTCATTGCGGGCTGCTCGGAGGAAACAGGGTCGGAGCTTGACATTGAGGAATACTGCAAGAGAGAGAAAATGCCCTCAAAGGTGTTTACACCCGATGCGGAGTTCCCCATTATCACTACCGAAAAGGGTATGCTGAGATTTACCTTTGGGGGAAAATTAAAGCCCGGCACTATTCTGAGCTTAGAGGGCGGTACTGTTGTAAATGCCGTTCCCTCAGAAGTTAAGGCAGTTTTGAGGGGCAGAATACCCCTTCCCAAAAAGGAAAATGTCAATGCTTATTTTGAGGACGGAAATACTGTTATTGTTTGCAAGGGTAAGTCCGCTCACGCTTCTACACCTGCGCAGGGTATAAACGCTTTTACCGAGCTGCTGGCGTATCTTATCCCCGTAGCCGAGATGACTGCGGAGGACAGAAAGCTCATTGACGGATTGCTGAAGCTGTTCCCTAAGGGTGAGACCAATGCTAAGGCGCTGGGGCTTAATGTTAACGATAAGAGCGGGGAGACCACCTGCGTTTTCAGTATTGTGGATCTCCATGACGGACAGCTTACCGCTAAGGCTGATATGCGGTTCCCCGTTTCGCTGAATAAGGCTAAGTGCAGCGAGAGCATAAAGGAAGCTGTGGAGAGAGCGGGATTTTCTCTTTTGGATATTACGGGTTCCGAGCCTCACAGCGTTGACGAGAAAAGCGGCTTTGTGCAGGCTTTGCTGAAGGCGTACAGTGATGTTACGGGAGAGCCTGCATTCTGTAAGGCTATCGGCGGCGGCACCTATGTGCATAATATCGAGGGCGGAGTTGCCTTTGGTATGGAGATAGAGGGGCAGGATAACCACATTCATGGTGATGATGAGTGGGTGGGGGCTGATGCGCTGCTTATGGCGGCGGAGGTGTATGCTAAGGCTATTATTGGGGTGCTGGGTTGATCTCTTTGTGGGTCATTTTGATAAATATGCAAAAATTTAAGGGGCTGTTTTGAGCCCCTTTTTATTTTTTTATAGTTCGATTTTTATGGAGAAGTTGTTGTATATTCCGACAGGAATATTATCGTCAAAGGTGTATTCTGTAATATCTTCCTTATCTTTAATTACAACGACTTTTCTTTCCTCTGGATAAACTACCCAATACTCCCTTACCCCTGCATCTGAATACTTGAATAGTTTTATAAAGCTGTCCATGGTGGCTGAACTCGGCGAAACTATTTCTATTACCCAATCAGGCGCGCCGTGACAACCCTTTTCGTCTAATTTTGACGGGTCGCAGACAACTGAAATATCGGGCTCAACATAGTTGGTGTTGTTCTTATCGTTCAGATATACCGCAAAGGGAGCGGGGAAAACCTTGCATTGTCCGTTTTTGGACTTGATGTAGTTGTAAATTTCAGAAAATAACATTCCCAAAATACTTTGATGTGCTGTATTTGGTGCCGCCAGATAGTATATCTTGCCGTCTATAAGCTCCGCCCTTTCCCCCTCAGGCAAAGCCTCAATATCTTCAATAGTATAAATTTTTTCTTCTTTCGCAGTATTCATCATAACGATCTCCTTTCGTTATCTGTCACCCTCCCTGCCCTCGATGACCTCCAACAGCCTATCGGTAAGAGATGCCCAATAGAGAGGGAACAGCGCGTCGGCGCAGCCCAAAAAGAACATATTCCTGTTGGTAATGGCTGAAAATTCCTTTCCGTGGGTGTACACAAAGGACTTGAACCATTCCGTGTCGAAAATAGGCTCGTCCTGTCCCTTTGTCTTTATGAGCTTGAGATTGGTCTTGATGTCGGAGGTAACAAGACCGTCTATATTTTCCGCGCCCTGGTCGCATATTATTCCGAAAAGGAGCTTTACATCGTTATCGGTAAAGTTGGATCTGCCGGGAACGTACTTCTTCAAAAAAGGAATTCTTACGGCAAAGGCGTAGCGTATCAGCTTTTTAAGCTCGGCAAACTCGGGCTTTGCCAGGTCGCCTATCTGCTCGGGGAAAAGCTTTATGCCAAGTCTCCCCATAAGGGTCTTATCGGTAATGTCGTGGAGAGCTACCTTGAAAATGTCCTTGACATTCAGCTCGTAAAAATTCTCGTAGGAAATAAAACAGATGTATTTTAATGCCTCGTATATGGAATCAGACGCGTCTCCCACCATTGCCGCCATGGATAACAATTCTGCCTGTGTCATATTTATAATAATTCCTTTCCGTTTATAACTATGGATAACTATACACCTTACATTATACCAAAAGCTGATGGGTTTTTCAAGTGATTTTCCTTATTTTACCGATTTTTATTTGTTGGGTTTGTCGAAAAAGGTGTGTTGGTTTGGGTTTCTTGGGAAAGTTGTGCTGGTTTGGTTCTCTCAGGGAAGTTGTGCTGATTTGGGTTCTCTTAGGAAAGTTGGCGGTAATTTACTGATTTAAAAAGAATTTCAAAATTCCGAAAATGAAGCTCAATGGCGCAAGCGCCAAGAGCTTCATTTTCGGAACCAGACAAAATTTTCGTTGAAAATTTTGTCTTTTTTGAAATTCGTGCTGTCAAGGAAGTAGTGAGAGTGGTGACCCGCATTTTTTAATTTGTGCTATCAGGGCAGTTGTGCGAGTGGAAACCCGCTTTTAAGGAAACAAGTGATAATTTTTCACCGATTTTAGAGGTGTTGTGCTGATTTTTACGGCTCACCCAAGAAACTTGACATAAAATAAGGGCTGTCTTTTTTTACAGCCCCTTTATTATTTCAGTCTATCCTCGCCGCCTTGTATGTATCAAACCCCAACCCCAGCATTCTCATAATAGCCAGCTCGTCCACCGAGTCGGTGAGAGCGTTGTGCAGCTCGTGATAGCTGCTGTCACCGCTCAGCATTCTGTAAATATCCTCAACGCCGTAGCCCCTTTTCATTCTGCCCGTATTAAAACAGTCGGCAGTATCGGGGATCTTTTTGTTGTACTGTTTGTATGCTGCCAGCTTCATTATATCGTACCATTGGAAGTCCTTAAGCTCGGGCAAATGATGATAGTCAAAAAGGGCATTGTAGGCAAATATAAGGGAAACCTTCTGCTCGGTGAAAAATTCCCGCAGTTTCTTCATTGTCTGCGCCCTGGATCCCTCAAAGTCGGGCTTTATGCCGTTTACATAAAGGGTGTGGGTGTACATTCCACCGTGGTCTTTATAGGGGGTCAGTATGTAGTATTTTTTATCGGCAAGCGCAAAGGGCTTGTCTCCCTCGAAGTCGGCAACGGCCGCGCCTATTGACATTACTTCGTCACCCCAGGTGGTTTCGGTGTCTATTACTGCAAATTTTTTCATGTTGACCTCTTTTAAAAAGAATTTCAAAACCGACAAGATTTAAATTTGCTTGAAAAACTGGGCAAAAACTCTAAACGCAGTCGATTTTTGAAATTCGTGCTATCAGAAAAGCGGTGCGAGTGGAAGACCGCATTTTTATAACTTGTGCTATCAGTGAAGTTGTGAGAGCAGTAACCTGCATCTCCAAATAAAAAAACTCCCTTTAGGGGAGTTTTTTTATTTGGAGGCGCCACCCGGATTTGAACCGGGGAATCAGGGTTTTGCAGACCCTTGCCTT
>JAAVIE010000057.1 GCA_014799325.1 Oscillospiraceae bacterium | reverse complement strand
TGATTTTTTTGTCTGCACTTTGTTTTGCAGCATAATCATCAAATCATAAATAACAATAATATCCAACGGCGGCAAGGAGAGCAACTCACCTTGCCGCCGGATTATAGTAACGGTTTAACAGCCGTACAACTATTGTTTACCATCAACTATTATAATATCTGTTTATCAGATCAGCAACAACCTCCTCCCCTCCACTCAAAATAACGCGCACATACCTGCCATACTTCTCAAATTTAAACGTCAGATCCGCCTCGCCGTAATCGTTATTTATCGCATCGCAGAAAAACTGTGAGATCTCCGCCCCCTCCTCATCATCTGCATACAAGTCAAGAATAGTACAGATCTTATTGACCTTTTTTCTGTCATCTGCTATAAAATCAAAAACAACGGCATTACTTTTCGCTTTAATACTGGGCTTAATGGCAGGGTTATTCAGCATATTCGCAAAGTCCTCTGCCGAAAACAGCCATACCCCCTCCGTTTTCTCTCCGTCTATCAGACCCGATCTCAGATAATTCCTGATAGTGCGGGTGGTAAGTCCTGTCATTGCCGAGACTTGGTTTATTGTATATTTCTGTTCCATAAAATACTCCTTTGATTTTTAATTAAGGTGTAAGCGCTTTCCCTTGTATTTAGTATATCATGGAAATGGGTAAGTTTCAATTTGAAGTTTTGGGAGTTTTTCAATCTGCAAAATACAAAAAAGTTGACAACAGCCAAAATAGCTGATAAAATAAAGAAAAGGGAAAAGGAGGGATCGTCAAAATGTCGGAAAAGGATTGGTACAGCCCGAAAAACTGGAGCAACAAAAAAATATCCTATAACCAAACCAAAAACGTAATGTTTTTCGATACCGATGAAGAAAGTGAAGAAGCGGTCATCTCCTTTCCTGTTCCCGAAAACGCGCAGTCTTTTTCCTTGTCTTTTAAAATAGGAAACAGCTGTACTTCCCAAAAGATCGGCTATCAGGACTGCGGAAAAGTTACTGTCGGATTTGGCGGCAAGGATAATGCAGAGGAAATATACGGAGTATCAACTCCAAATATACTCGGAGAAGAAAAATTTGTAATATATTCCTTGGGAACAGAGGAAAAGCCCATAACGATCGGGGGCGAAGCTCCCAAATATCTGTATTTTAAGGTTTATGCCCATAATGCCGCAAATGACGGTATGGACGTATACTTTGGTGATTTTGATCTGCAGTTTTATGACGAGGTCGGAGCGCTGCCATTTGCGGACTATGTTTCTTTTACAAAACAACAGACCGATGAAAGGGCTCCGGGTGGCGGAGATATGATGCTTTCTTTTGTTTTGATGTTGATCGTGCTTGTTGTAAGCGGTGCATTGGGGATTATTTTTAAAAAGAAGAAAGGAAAAAAGAAAGCTGATTTATAAAAATAAAAAAGCCGTTGGAAATTCCCCAACGGCTTAATTATTTTATTCAGAAAACTTATTCAGCCGCACCGCCCTGTGCAGCCTTAGCCTTTCTCTTAGCCTCAATATCAGCAAGAGCCTCCTTGCGTGAAAGACCGATCTTGCCCTGCTGGTCGATCTTGATTATCTTAACGATGATCTCGTCGCCCTCGTTGCAAACGTCCTCCACCTTTTCAACACGTCTGTTCTCCAGCTCGGAAATGTGAACCATGCCTTCCTTGCCGGGAGCGAACTCAACAAAGGCGCCGAAGCTGGTTATGCGGACAACCTTGCCCTTGTAGATAGAGCCGATCTCGGGAACGGTGGTTATTGCCTTGATCATCTCTACACATTCGTTGGATTTCTGCTGATCGATTCCGCAGATGAATACGTTGCCTTCCTCGTCGATGTCGATCTTTACATCATAGTCGTCGGAGAGCTTATGGATAACCTTTCCTTCCTTGCCTATAACTTCGCGGATCTTGTCAACGGGTATCTTTATGGTGATCATCTTGGGAGCCCACTGATTAACGGTAGGTCTGGGAGCGGGAATAGCCTTGAGCATAATTTCGTCAAGTATATAATCTCTCGCCTTGTGGGTCTTTGCAAAAGCGTCCTTTATAATTTCGGGAGTAAGTCCGTCGATCTTAAGATCCATCTGGATCGCTGTGATACCCTTGTGAGTACCGCCAACCTTAAAGTCCATATCGCCGAAGAAGTCCTCCAAGCCCTGAATATCAACCATTGTCATCCAGCGCTCGCCCTCGGTGATAAGTCCGCAGGAAATACCCGCAACAGGGGATTTAATGGGAACACCTGCGTCCATAAGCGAAAGTGTGGATCCGCAGATAGAAGCCTGAGAGGTTGAACCGTTGGAGGAAAGGACTTCGGAAACAAGTCTGATAGCGTAAGGGAATTCCTCAACGGAAGGAATAACAGGCTCCAGCGCTCTCTGAGCCAGTGCGCCGTGACCGATCTCACGTCTGCCGGGTCCTCTGCTGGGCTTTGTTTCGCCCACGGAGTAGGAGGGGAAGTTGTAGTGGTGCATATAGCGCTTTTCTTCCTCGTCGTCAATGCCGTCTAACTTCTGCGCGTCGCTTACAGGACCCAAAGTGGTAACGGTGAGGACCTGTGTCTGTCCTCTGGTGAACAAGCCCGAACCGTGTACGCGGGGCAAAAGTCCTACTTCTGCCGCAAGAGGTCTCATCTGATCCATACCTCTGCCGTCAACACGCTTCTGCTCGTCCAAAAGCCAGCGGCGAACGATAAATTTCTGCAATTTATAAATGCACTCGTCGATCATCGCAAGCTGTTCGGGGTACTGCTCGTCATATTCGGCGTGGATCTCGTCCTTAATAGGCTGTAAACGCTCCTCGCGAACGTTTTTGTCGTCTGTGTCAAGAGCGTATTTTACCTTATCGGTGTACTTGCTTTGGATAGCTTCAAAGAGGTCGTGATCAACTTCCATAGATTCAAAGGTGAACTTGGGTTTGCCGATCTCGGCTCTGATCTTGTTTACAAAAGGAATAATGGAGTTTACTATCTCCTCATGACCTTTCATGATAGCGTTGAACATTGTGTCGTCGTCAACCTCGTTAGCGCCTGCTTCAATCATTACGACTTTCTTTTCGCTGGAGGCAACGGTAAGCTGAAGATCGGACTTAGCTCTCTGCTCAGCATTAGGCATAAGCACGATCTCGCCGTCCACCAAGCCTACGGAAATACCGCCGATAGGTCCGTTCCAGGGAATGTCGGAAATGGAAACTGCAATGGACGCGCCGATCATAGCGATAATTTCAGGCTGTGTATCGGGGTCGACTGCCAAAACGGTCATAACGATCGAAACGTCATTTCTCATATCCTTGGGGAAAAGAGGACGCATAGGACGGTCAACTACACGGGAAGTGAGGATAGCCTTTTCGCTGGGTCTGCCCTCTCTTTTGAGGTAGCTTCCGGGGATCTTGCCTACTGCGTACAGCTTTTCTTCATAGTCAACGGAAAGAGGGAAGAAGTCAACTCCCTCGCGGGGCTTGGGGCTGGCGGTTACGTTTACCATAACAACAGTGTCGCCGTAGTGTACCCAGCAGGAACCGTTGGCAAGACCGCAGGTCTTTCCTGTTTCAACGGAAAGCTCTCTGCCTGCAAAGGTGGTTTTAAATACCTTGTAATTCTCAAACATTTGTTTTCCTCCTATTTAATAATTGTTTTGAGGAAATGCTTTAGCAATAAATTCAGCCCTTTCGCTTACAGGAAAAAGCTCAATTTAATGCTAAATAGTCATTTCCTCGTTTTCTCATTAACAAAGCCTGTCCGCAGAAAATTTCTGCGGGCAAACTCTGCGGTTTTGGGCTTTAAAAGAGCAATATCATTTAAGAACAGTACCTTTTAAAACCGAAAAAAGGCAGAACAAGCGTTCCGCCCTTTTTTAAGCTGATTACTTACGAATACCCAACTTGGCAATGATAGCACGGTAACGCTCAATATCTTTCTTCTGGAGATAGTTAAGGAGGTTACGTCTGTGACCTACCATTTTGTGAAGACCTCTTCTGGAATGGTGATCCTTCTGATGTGTTTTCAGATGCTCGGTAAGGTCGGAAATTCTCTTGGTGAGAATAGCGATCTGTACTTCGGGAGAGCCTGTGTCGGTTTCGTGTGTGCGGTTATTTTCGATAATCGCGGTCTTTTCTTCTTTCAGTAACATAGTTACACCTCTTAAAATTATTTCTCAAATCATAGCAAAGGGATATGGTGTTTCCTTTAAAAAAGGCGATCTCCGCAATGCCAAGAAAGAGATATTTTTATTGTCCGCAGTTATTCACAGACAATGGATAAATTATATCACATTTTTTCTTTTTTGTAAATACCTTTTTTGAATTTTTCCGATTTTTCATGAAATTTAAAATGCTTTTCAAATATTCTGCTTTACTAAAATGCTTTTGCACATTCTCCCTTACTCAATGCTTTCCACTGCGCCCAAAAATATAGGGAGCCTTGTTTCATTGTCGATTATCATAAAAACAAAAGGACGGTCAAGAATAACGGTTTTGGGATCTTCAATAACTGCGGCGCTCTCATTCTTTATATCAACAACGGTCGCCGCCCCCGCCTTGGTGCCCTTTTCGTCAACCTCGATAAAGGTCTTGTGCAAAACGTTGCCTATATAAAGGTTACCGTCAGACGACTTACCTATTTTGGAGAGATCCGCATTTTCTCCAAAAGCGGAGGGCATTCCCATTTCCTTTAAGGCATCGTTTAAGGACAGGCCAAATTCAAAGCTGAATTTGGGGATCTTGGTTATGACGGAGCAATGTTGAGGCTCGGAAACTGTCTTTAAAAGACTTTCCGAAGTAAGCCCCTCAATATATTTTTCAAGAGAAATACATTCATTTGGCAAAAGGGCTCCAAAGCTGTATTTTCCGCCCTTGTAGTCTTTCAGAAAGCCGATAGCGCTGTCGTCCTCTAAATAAAGAAATTCGTGGGAATTCATCATCTCGACATTTTGCACATTGCCCTTTTGATCGGTAAATGTGCCGTCGCCTATCTGATCCTTTTCGTATTTCTCCTCCCACTCCGAGTCAAAGGCGAGGGCGTTGATGAGATACATCACCGAGTCGTCCTCTATCTTTTCAATTATCTTTGGGATCATGCTGTCGGTGTTGGCTTTCACCCAGCCGTTTATTTTGCCGAGAGTCTTGTCGTCAAAGGCTTCGCGGTACACCTCAGCATCGTAATAGTCCACGGTTTTTTGGAGGAAATCCTTTTCTACCGTAAGCCGTGGGTCGTTTCTGAACCATACCGAGTTGGCAATATGGAGCTTATAGCCCTCTCCCGAGGTCATAGACTGCAAATAGCTGTAAAGGTAGCTGTTAAGCTGTTCCAAAGGAATATCGCCGCCCAAAAGCTTTTCCATTTCAGCCAGGGTTTCCCCGTCAGCTCCGTTGGCAGTCATTGCAAGAGCCGCAGTAACTGACAAGGGCGAAACAAGAACGTTTTCCCCAGACTTTTTCCCCTGAACATTTTTAAACAGCTTTAGGGAAAAATCCATATTGGCATTTATAAAAGCGCTGTCTGCCGCCCTTTCCTCAGCCTGTCCTTTTACGATACCCTCTGTTAAGTCGTTGGCTTGTACAGATGTACAGCCCGAAAGCAAAAGGGAAGCGGTCAGCAGCAATGAAGCGGAAACAGTTTTGAGTTTTTTCATATTCTCTCCTTTAGTCAAGGCGTTGGTCGTAGTTTATAGGTTTATTATAATACTGTAAGTCCTAAAATACAATTACAATTCGGTTACAATTTTCCTTTTGCCTTAATAATGGGAACAGCAAAAAGGGACTGCCCAAAAACAGTCCCCTATAGTTATTTTAAAATCAAACCCTGTCCAAAGCGTCGCTCAGATCAGCAATCAAGTCATCAATATTTTCGGTACCTATGGAAAGTCTAACAGTATTAGGCTTGATACCCTGTTCCTTCAATTCCTCATCATTGCACTGTGAATGAGTGGTGGTAGCAGGGTGGATAACCAGCGACTTGCTGTCCGCCACATTGGCAAGCAGTGAGAATATCTCCAGGCTGTCAATAAATCTGTGAGCTTCCTCAACGCTGCCCTTGACCTCAAAGGTAAAGATAGAACCGCCGCCGTTAGGAAGATACTTTTTATACAAATTATGGCTGGGTTCAGTCTCAAGAGAGGGGTGGTGGACTGCTTCCACCTTGGGGTGCTTGTTTAAGAACTCCACGATCTTAAGCGCGTTTGAGGTGTGTCTCTCAACTCTCAACGACAGTGTTTCCAATCCCTGCAGGAAAATAAACGCATGGAAAGGAGAAAGTGTAGCGCCCGTATCACGGAGCAAAATAGCCCTGATATAGGTCACAAAAGCCACTGCGCCTACCGCCTGTGTAAAGCTTACACCGTGATAGGAGGGATTGGGAGCCACAAACTGCGGGAATTTTCCGCTTGCTTCCCAGTCAAAATTGCCGCTGTCAACAATAACGCCGCCTATTGCGGTACCGTGTCCGCCGATGAACTTGGTTGCGCTGTGGACTACGATATCTGCGCCATATTCGATAGGGCGCACAAGGAAAGGAGTTGCAAAGGTGGAATCCACTACTAAAGGAAGCTTGTGGGCGTGAGCAATTTTAGCGATCTCCTCTATATCAATTAAATTGGAGTTGGGATTGCCAAGAGTTTCGATAAAGACAGCCTTTGTGTTGTCCTGAATGGCTTTTTCAAAAGCGCCTTCTTCCTCGGGGTCAACAAAGGTTGTTGTAATTCCGTACTCGGGCAGGGTGTGGGCAAGGAGATTGTAGGTACCGCCGTAAATGGTCTTAGCCGCAACGATATGATCCCCTGCGTGAGCCAGCGCCTGGAAGGAGTAGGTTATAGCTGCCGCCCCCGACGCTACCGCTAAAGCCGCCGCGCCGCCCTCCAAAGCTGCGATCCTCTGTTCAAAAATATCCTGAGTGGGATTGGTAAGTCTGCCGTAAATATTGCCTGCGTCGCGAAGTCCGAAACGGTTAGCGGCATGCTGCGAGTTGTGGAAAACGTAGGAGGTAGTCGCGTAAATGGGCACCGCTCTTGAATCGGTAACGGGATCAGCCTTTTCCTGTCCTATATGTAATTGCTTGGTCTCAAATTTCCAGTCTTTTCTTCTGTCTGCCATGGTGTTATTTCCTTTCTTTTGGGGAATTGCCCCGATCTCTTTTATATGTTTATTTCTTTTGTTCTTGCTGTTTTGGCTTATTATCTATTGACGTTTCCGCGATCACATTCGGCAGCTGCCGCATAAGCGGTTATACCAAAATCTTAACTCTTTCTTTTTCATTCTACACCTCGTTTTAATATTTACGATTTTTCCTATCGGTTTAGTATGATATAATGATAGCATAATTTTTGGAAAATGTCAATAGGTATATGGAAAATTTCTTTAAATTTCTAAATATAAATGATTTTTTCTTTAGACCGTTAAGATCGGTTTGCAGAAAGAACCCTTTTACAAATCATACAATTTAAGTGATTTGTGAAATTGTTTCATACATTGCAACGCATTTCTCCCAAAAGAAGGGCATATCCCGGTGCATATGTCCGAAATACCAACATTTGTATTCGGTTTTTTGTTTGATAGCCTGGAGATATTCGGACAATGGATCTGTACCTGATACAAGCATTTGCGCTCTAACAGATGTCGGTGCGTCGTGTGTCAATACGAAGTCGATCCGAAAGTTGTGTTGTTCCAGATTTGCGGTCCCTTCTTTGAATTCACTTTCGCTTGGCATTTCTTCTTTCCACCAGGACACATGGTTAATTCTGTAGTAGTGTTTGCCTAAACGGTTCATGCGTCTTACATTTTCTTTGACGTTTTCGTCGTTTTCGATGATCCCGTCACTGATGTCGTGTGATCTGGCGCCGCCGAAGGTAAAGAAAGTGTGATTGTCGATGTTGAATACTTGACCGCGCATCAAGTGATAGACGGAATCGTTGAGCTTGTGAATTTTTCCGCCATTCCAGGCTTCAACCGGCAGGCTGTTAAGGTAATCGTAGTTTTCGTGATTTCCGTCTATGAATAATGTTGTAAAATTGCGTTTTTGCAATTCTTTTAACAGATGTTGATCGGATTTGTCATTGGCCCATGGAATACCGAAGTCACCCAATACGATGACGTAATCGTTTTTGGTCAGTTCTTTTTGTGCGGCGAAGTTTTTGGTGTTAAATCTTGGATAGATCTCTGAATGGATATCTCCTGTGACGAATACTGCCATTGTATTTGACTCCTTTCGTTGTTTTTATGCGCGCACCCGTAAACAGGTTTTGAACGACCCGTATTGCTTTATCGGTTTCCGATCCCTGATGTCAAGGGGCAAAATAAAAATATTAAATAAACGCCCCAACATTATCACCATTCCACTTATCTTCTGTCAGATCAAGGAGAGTAGTGCCGTCTAAATAGTTATTTATCACATCATAAAGCCCCTGCCAGTATTTCACAGCCTTACAGCTTTCCGCCTTTGGGCAAAGGTTGTCCTTTTCTTCAAGACAGGCAACAGGCGCTAAATTTCCCTCGGTGACTCTCAGAATATCCCCCACAGTATATTTGTCCGGCGTTTTGGTAAGAACATATCCGCCGCCTGCTCCCCTGCGGCTTTTCAGAAATCCTGCCCTGGTCAGCAGACCCACTATCTGCTCCAAATATTTCAGGGAAATGTCCTGCCGCTTGGAGATGTCCTTTAAGGAAACGCTGCCGCTTTCCTGATTTTCCGCAATATCTATCATCATACGCAGGGCGTATCTGCCCTTGGTGGAAATTTTCATTTTAAAGCCCTTTCTAAAACATACTAATACGCTATGAATTATAGTATTTATATTAGCACATATTTTTTGAGGTGTCAAGGGCTGTATTTGAATATTTCCGAGTGTTTTTAGAACTTGTTCCAATAGGAGTGGTGTGCGGATTTTCGAGCATAATTTTATCGATGATAAGGCGAATTTCCGCAGGCGGGCTGTCGCCCGTCAAGGATTTTTTAACACACGATGTGTTAGTTATTCGCCCAAAGTCGGCGCACGGATGCGCCGACAGCAAAGCGAATAACAAAACACAGTCAGCGGCATAATTTGCCGAAAAGACGTGCGCCAATCCTATTGGAACACGTTCTTAAATACTCTTATTTTGTAAAGAATCCCACAATATCATTTACAACAAAATTCCTGTCCTTTTCCTCAAAGCCATGACCGCCGCCATTTATGACCGTAAGGGTGGAATTGGGAAAGGCTTCGTTAACACGCTTTCCGTAAGAAAGATCCACCAACCCGTCCGCATCGCCGTGATAGATAAAAACAGGCTTGTCAAAAGCGCTGATATGCTCATAAACATCATATCTCGGAACACCGTCATAATATGCCTTAGACAGCATCATATCCCCCATAAAGGAGAAAGGCTCGGTCATTGCGGCGGGATCCATAGCAAGCCACTGATCGGGTATGCAAAAAGCGGGGTATATCAGAAACATTCCCGCGATCCTTTGGGGCATTTCCGCGGCGGTAAGAGCCGATACAAAGCCGCCCTGACTTTCTCCGCAAAGGTGAATTCGCTCTCTGTCCGCAATGTCCAAAGCTCCTATCATATCAATAACATGGCGCAAATTGTCCTGCAGGGTCAAAATGCTCAGCTCGGTAGAATTTCCGCTGCTTTTGGAATAGGGGCTGTTTCCGCAGAAGTCAAAGGCATATGCCAAAATGCCGTTTTCCGCAAGGGTTACGGCAATGTCCTTCATACTGCTGCCGATGCAGCCGTAGCCAGGACTGCAAATAACTGCGGGGAAAGGCTTTTCACCCTTTTCGGGGATATAAAGTCTTCCGAAAATATCAGTGCCGTTATATTTACAATGAAGCTCTTCTCTGCGGTATTTTGGTGTGTCTGACATAAAAAACCTCCTTTATTTTAAGGCAAAAATTTATTTTATCATAACATCTATTGACGAGGTTGTCAATAAAGGTTATAATATATTTAATAATTTTTGGGATTTTGGGAGGTGCTTCCGATATATGCCAAACGATCTTGACAAAAGGCTTGCCTCGGTGATTCCCCACGAAAGGCAGTTCCGCTTTCAACAGCTGGAATTCTACGCCTTTATACATTTTACTGTAAACACCTTCACCGACAGGGAATGGGGCGACGGCACCGAAAGTCCCGCAATATTCGACCCCAAAAAGCTTGACGCAGAGCAGTGGGTAAAAGCGGTAAAGTCCGCGGGAATGAAAGGGCTTATCATCACCTGCAAGCACCATGACGGCTTTTGCTTATGGCAGACCAAATATACCAAGCACTCCGTAGCTTCTTCGCCCTGGAAAGGTGGAAAAGGCGATGTGGTGAGAGAGGTGTCCGAGGCTTGCAAAAAGCATGGTATAAAATTCGGCGTTTACCTCTCGCCCTGGGATATGAACTGCCCTCTTTACGGACAGGGCAAAGCCTATGACGATTATTTTGCGGGACAGCTTACAGAGCTTCTCACAAATTACGGAGATGTATTTTCGGTATGGTTTGACGGCGCCTGCGGAGAAGGTCCCAACGGGAAAAAGCAATACTATGACTGGGAAAGATATTATAAAGTAATAAGAGAATTACAGCCCAATGCCTGCATATCCGTATGCGGTCCCGACATACGCTGGTGCGGAAACGAAGCGGGACACACCCGCGCCGCGGAATGGAGCGTTGTTCCCGAGAGAGCAAGGAACAGCGAAATAATTTCCGAAAAGAGCCAGCACAGCGACAGTGAGGAATTCCGAGAGCGCCGAATAGACGCAAGGGATAATGATTTAGGAAGCCGCCAAGTTCTCAAAAATGAAGAAAAGCTGATATGGTACCCTGCCGAGGTTAACACATCTATCCGCCCGGGCTGGTTTTGGCACCCAAGCGAAGACGACAAGGTGCGCAGTCTTGACGAGCTTGTGAATATCTACAACAATTCGGTAGGAGGCAACGCCACTTTTCTTTTGAATATCCCTCCCACCTGCGACGGCTTGCTTCATGAAAATGACGTAAAGCGGCTTACAGAGCTGGGCGAATACATAAAAACCACATTCGCCGAAAATATAGCCGACAGCGCTCGCCTATCCTCCGACAGCGGAAATATCGAAGCGGCAAGGCTCGATGATTACGACACATATTACATTGCCGAAAGAACCGCCGCAGAAATAACCGCAGAATGGAGCAAGCCTGTTACGATAGGCTGTATCGTTCTAAAAGAAAATATCCTAAAAGGACAGCGTGTGGAGAGCTTCACGGCAGAAGCCCTTATCGACGGCAAATACGCCGAAATATACAAGGGAACTGTCATAGGGTACAAACGCATTATTCCCCTAAAAAATATAATTACAAAAAGCATACGGATAAAGATAACCGACTCGCGCACAGAGCCAACTCTTGCCTTTATCGGAATTTACAAGGGGCAGGCTTAGAACATGTTCCAATAGGATTGGCGCACGTCTTTTCGGCAAATTTTGCCGCTGACTTCGTTGAATTTTCTTGACGGGCGACAGCCCGCCTGCGAAAATTCGCCTTGTCATCGACAAAATTATGCT
>JAAVIE010000056.1 GCA_014799325.1 Oscillospiraceae bacterium | reverse complement strand
CTGATAGCACGAATTTCAAAAATCAACTGAGTTCGGATTTTTTGCCCAGCTTTTCAAGCAAAAAAGCCGAACTCAGTTAGATAAGAAACTTTTTAAAATTGCTTGCAATTTTAAAAAGTTTCTGGTTTTGAAATTCTTTTTAAATCAGTAAATTACCACCAACTTTCTTGGGAGCAAAAAAGACAAAATCATATCCAAATTCAGGAAAACTTTAGCAATAATGTCCTAAAATGCCGAAAATTTCCTAAAATTTGTTGAAATTGAACAAATTTCAACCGATTTTTTTTCGGAAAAATTATTTTTATATTTCCCATAACCGCTTGTAGCTGGCGGAAAACTATGATATAATATAACATATATTGAAATGTCCTGTCGCTTTATGGCGTTATGTCACTCTGACTTCTTTTTTGCCTGAGCGTAGGGGCAGGTGTTCTGCACTTTAAAATTGTTTATATATTTTAAGATACTAACTTACAGGTAGGTGTTTTTATGGCTAAATTTGAAGCAGGAATGGAAGCAATGGCGGATATGTACGTCTTTGAGACCACTACCTTATTGGATCAGCTTGACCAGATTCTCATGAAAACTGAGAATGAAGCGGGATTCGGTGAGGAAGAGATCAACGAGATATTCCGTACCATGCACACCATCAAGGGTTCATCGGCTATGATGGGATTGGAGAATATGTCTAAGCTGGCTCACGCTATTGAGGACATGTTTTACATAATCCGTGAGAACAACCCCGTTATTTCCTCTCCTCAGGAGCTGTACGACCTGATCTTTGCTGCTTCCGACCTTATGAAAGCGGAAATTGAGCTGATCGGCGAGGACGAGTACACTCCCACCGACTTCTCCGAAGCAATGACAAATATCGAAGCCTTTGTAGCAGTGCTTAAGGGTGAAGCTCCTGCGTCCGCAGCAGCCGCAGCCGAAGCTCCGGCAGGGGAACAGCCCGCAGCTGCCGCAGCCGCTCCACAGGAACAGGCTGTTGTAGTGGGCGAGGGTGATACCATTGTCAAGGTGTTCTTTGAAGAGGACTGCAAAATGGAGAACCTCCGCGCTTCTCTGGTTATCAACAGGATCACCGAAATGTGTTCCAAGCTTGAATACATACCCGCAGATATAGAGGGCAACAGCGAAACTGCCAAGACCATTGTGGAAAGCGGATTTGAGATCCATTTCCGCCCCAAAAAGAACAGCAGTATCGACGCGGTTCTCACTACTATAAAGGATACTCCCAACGTTAACAAGTGCGAGCTTGTTTGCAGAGGCGTTTCAGGCGACGACGCAGGCGATGAGAATATTGCTACCGTATGTGTCCACTTCGACGACGACTGCAAAATGGAAAATCTCCGCGCGGCTTTGGTGGTTTCCAACATCAAGGACGTTTGTGAAAATGTTACATATGAGCCTGCTGATATTGAGGAAAATTCCGAGTCCTCTAAGGTCATTGTTGAGAACGGCTTTATAATCCACTTTGACGCAGATAAGACTACGGCTGTGGTACAGGCTATTGAAGGCACACCCAGCGTTAAGCTTTACGAATTTGTTGAGCATCAGCATGCAGCTCCCGCTCCCGCAGCGCCTGCAGCAGCTCCCGCTGCCGCTCCTGCCGCAGCAGCTCCCGCTCCCGCAGCGGCTCCTGCGCCTGCAGCACCCAAGCCCGCGGCTCCTAAGCCTGCAGCGCCCAAGCCCGCAGGCGACGCTCCCGCAAAAGCTCCCGCAGCAGCTGGCGGCGGCGCAAGCAGCAAGCAGTCTCTTATCTCCGTTAACCTTAACAAGCTTGATACCCTCCTTGACTTAGTGGGAGAAATTGTTATCACAGAGGCAATGGTAACATCTAACCCCGACCTGAACGGACTTAAGCTGGATAACTTCCAGAAGGCTGCAAGACAGCTCCGCAAGCTCAATGAAGAGCTTCAGGACGCTGTAATGTCGATCCGAATGGTGCCCCTGTCAGGCGCGTTCAATAAGATGACCCGTATCGTAAGAGATATGAAGGTGAAGCTCAACAAGGACGTAGATCTGATATTTGAGGGCGAAGAAACAGAAGTTGACAAGTCTATCATAGATCAGCTCAACGACCCGCTGATGCATATGGTCCGCAACTCCATGGACCACGGTATCGAGGAGAACGTAGAGGACAGAATCGCAGCAGGAAAGTCTCCTAAGGGCAGAATCACACTTTCCGCAAGCAACGCTTCCGGTGAGGTTATCATCGTTGTTGCTGACGACGGCTCGGGCATCAACCCCGAAAAGGTACTTGCCAAGGCAGAGAGAAACGGACTGCTCACCAAGCCTGTCAGCGAATATTCCGAAAAAGAGATACTCAATATGATAATGCTTCCCGGCTTCTCCACCAACGAGCAAGTTACCGAGTATTCGGGCAGAGGCGTTGGTATGGACGTAGTGCGCAAGAACATCGAGAAGATAGGTGGTACTGTTTCCGTTGAATCCAAGTTTGGCGAAGGCACCAGCTTCATTATCAAGATCCCGCTGACCCTGTCTATTGTGGAGGGTATGGAAATTTCCGTGGGAGATTCTATTTTCTCCATTCCTATCAACTCTATCAAGGAATCCTTCAAGGTAAAGCCCGAGCAGATAGTAAAGGATACCAACGGCAAGGAAATGATAATGGTAAGAGGCGAATGCTTCCCGCTTATCAGACTTTACGATATGTACGATATTCCGCCTAAGAGCGATAATATTTTCGACGGTATCATCATAATGGTGGAAACAGAGGGAAGATGCGCTTGTCTGCTTGCGGATAAGCTTATCGGCGAGCATCAGGTAGTAGTTAAGCCCTTCTGCCCGCTGCTCAGCAACTACAACATCAAACAGCGCGGCATGTCGGGCTGTTCGATCCTGGGTGACGGCTCTATCACCATTATCCTTGATGTAAACAATATCATCACCGATTTCTAAAATTGTGATCTATTGATTTATATTTTTGCAAAATCAAACAGAAAGGATGAACCGAAATGGCAGAAAGCACCGCAGCGGTAACCGAAGCGCTGCCCGATAACACCGAGATGCTCTCCTTCAACATAGGAGACGCCATTTACGCCATTGAGATCAAGTACATAAAGGAAATTATCGAAGTGGAACAGATAACCGTGGTTCCCAAAATTCCCGATCATATCAAGGGCGTTATCAACATCAGAGGTAAGGTAGTACCCGTTATCAGCGTGAGAAGGCGCTTTGATATCGAGGAAATAGACTTCGACAGCAGAACCTGCATTATTGTCCTGGAATTTGAGGACGAGGAGCAGGTAGGCATTATCGTGGACAGAGTGCAGGAGGTCGTAGACGCAAAGGCCACCGACCTCAGCAAAACTCCCGATTCCAAAAACGTCAATGCCAATAAATATATCAAATCTATTGTGCATTTCGACAACAATATCGTTTTGCTGATAGACTGCATTAAGCTTATCAACGACGACCGAGGTGGTATGATATGAACTTAAAGCTGACGCAGCAGGATTTTGAGCGTCTTGTTACGTTCATGAAAAAGAATTACGGTATAAACTTGGAGAAAAAAAGCGTTCTCATCGAAGGCAGACTCAGCAACATGATCGCCAAGAGAGGTTTTACAAGCTTTAAGGATTACCTTGATTTTGCTCTCAGCGACAAGACAGGCAACGAGACCATACAGCTTGTAAACAAGCTTACCACCAACCACACATTCTTTTTAAGAGAGCCCGAGCATTTTACATTTTTAAAAAATACCATTTTGCCCTATATAGAAAAGGCAAATGCCGATCACAGCATGAACCTGTGGTGCGCGGCTTCCTCAAAAGGACATGAGCCTTACACCATTCTGTTCACCATTTTGGACTACTTCGGACCCAATATTTCAAAGTGGAGGATAAATTATATCGCCACCGACATCGATACCGAAGTGCTGAACTTTGCAAGAGCAGGTGTTTATCCCGCAACGGAGCTGAAGGACGTTCCCCAGGGGTGGATAACCAAGTATTTCAGAAAAGTGGACGACGCTAATTTTGCGGTAAGGGACAATTACCGCATGATGATCCAGTTCAAGCAGTTCAACCTTATGGATAAGATCGTGACCCAAAGGCCTTACGATTTTATCAGCTGCCGCAACGTAATGATCTACTTTGATATGGAAACCAAAAATGCTCTTGTAGAACGCTTCTACGATGTCACCAAGGAGGGAGGCTATCTCTTCACGGGACATTCCGAAAGCGTAAGCAGAAATACAAGATACACCTACATTCAGCCCGCTGTTTACAGAAGGCAGAGCGCAGATAAAAGCAAGACAACCGATCCTAAGCTCGGACTTACGCGTCCTATCGGCACGGGAACTATCGGAACAACGGGAACCGCCGGATCAAAACTTACGACAGGATCAAATGGTACAACTCCCCGCAAGTTCTGATAAGTTCTCATAAATTCCGATAAAAAGAGACTTGGAGAGAGGAAGGAGAATATCTGTTTGGCAGTTCCAACAAATACAACAACTATTCCCAAGCTGAAGGTGCTTTTAGTCGACGATTCCACTATGTTCAGAACATCAATGAAGCTGGCGCTTGCTGCCAAGCCGAATTTGGAGATAGTGGGAGAAGCGGCGGACGCATTTGAAGCAAGAGATAAGATAAGAGAATTAAAGCCCGATGTACTGGTAATGGACATCGTAATGCCGAAAATGGACGGCTTGACCTTCTTAAAGCAGCTAATGGCGCAGTACCCCCTACCCTGTATCCTGATCTCGGGAACAGACAGCAGCGGAGAGGCAATAGCCGCGGGAGCAGCGGATTTCCTGCTGAAACCCAAGACCCCCGCAGACCAGCAGCGCTTTATGACAATGCTGGGTACAAAGATCTCCATTGCGGCGACGAAGAAGCCGAGAGCGGCTGTCACATCAAGACCCGCAGGAGCGGAAGAGGTGGACGGTCTGGCAGTAACGCCTGTTGGCGGCCCCGTTACCGCAAGGATCGGCAGAGTACCGCCCAACATGCCCACAAGGGAGGAAATGTCAGGACTTTCCCTGAGAGGAAAGGACGGATATATAGTTGCCCTGGGAGCTTCCACAGGCGGAACGGACGCACTGGAATGTGTTATCAAAGCATTCCCCGAATTTATGCCCCCTGTGCTGGTGGTTCAGCACATGCCCCCTGTTTTCACAAAGCTGTACAGCGAGAGAATGGATAAGTGCTGCACAGTACATGTTAAGGAGGCGGCAGACGGCGACAGACTTGTACCCGGCGTTTGCCTTATAGCTGCGGGAGGTTATCACGCGGAGCTTAAGAAGGACGCAAGAGGCTACTATGTCAAATGCTACCAGGGAGAAAAGGTTTCGGGACATTGTCCTTCCGTTGATGTAATGTTCAGCAGTGTTGCAGAAGTGGCAGGCAAAAGAGCCATAGGTGCGCTGATGACGGGAATGGGCGCGGACGGCGCCAAGGGACTTCTCAAAATGCACCAAAGAGGAGCCCACACTATCGGACAGGACAAAGAAAGCTGCATAGTCTACGGAATGCCCATGGAGGCATACAAGTTGGGCGCATGCAGCGAGCAGCAAAGCCTTTGCAACATAGGAAAAACCATTTGCAAGCGGCTTACCGACGGCTGGTAATTCTTATCCGAGAGAACCGAAAATTTACAAAAGACATTTATAAGTCGCATAGGATAGGGAGCTATCCTGAAACTTGATGTGACAAATAAATTATTTGTTTTAACTTTTGTGATAGATATTGACAAATTGCGTTCTTTAAGTTAAAATAACTTATGATTTATAATGACTTGAAGAACCGGGTCACAAAAGTCCTATATATTCTTTATCATAAAAAATGAAAGGTGAAACAAAGTAATGAAAAACTTAAAAATTTCTCAAAAGCTTATTGTGGGCTATGCTACTATCCTTGTAATGATGCTTGTGATCGTAATTTTCTCAATAAGCATTCTGTCAAGTCTTAACGGCATAATCGAAAACCTCTACCACAGCGCAGTAAATAACGTAATACTCAGCAGCAACGTTAATGCGTACACACAGGAAGGCGCTAAGAACCTTCTCCACGCTATAGGCAATCCTACCGATGAAGAATATGTTCAAGGCTATTTCGACAAAGCGGAGACTGCCTTCGATAATGTCAAAACAAATCTTGCACAGCTTAAAGAAGGCGTTACCAAAGAAGAGAGCAAAAAACTTGTTGAAACAATGGAAGAGGCTTATAGTAAGGTAGTCGCTTCCGCTACGGATTTTAAACAAATCATACTTCAAGATGAAGATGTTTTAGCGTCTGTTATGGAATTTGATAACGATATGATGCCCAACATCCAGGACCTTTACCGTGCGTCACTGGAGGTAAATGAGATCGCACTCGGAATTGCAGATGATGATTTTGAAGACAGCATCAACTATGTAAATTACGGCAGAATCATTCTCATTGCCGTTACAGTTGCAGCAGTTATTGTTACAATCATTCTGGCGACATACATAACCAAGCTGATCGTTGTCGGTGTAAACGAAGTAAGCACAGCAGCACTGAAGATGTCCAAGGGCGACTTCAACGTAGCCATAACCTATCAGTCCAAGGACGAAATCGGAGAAATGGCAAAGGATATGCGTTTGCTGTCCGATAAAACCAAGGCCATTATCGACGATATTATCTACATTCTTGCCGAGCTTGAAGTCGGCAACCTTACAGTAACCTCCAAGGACGTTTCAATGTACATGGGCAACTACGAAAAGATTATTAAATCTCTCCGTGCATTCAGAATGGCTCTTAACGAAACAATGCAGAAGATCACCGTTTCCTCCGATCAGGTTGCTTCCGGCTCCGAGCAGGTTGCTTTGGGCGCACAGTCACTGTCACAGGGCGCTACCGAGCAGGCTTCCTCTATTGAAGAGCTTGCTGCTGAGATCAACGTAGTATCCGATATCATCAAGTCCAACGCGGCTATGGCAAATGAAGCAAGTGAGAGCAACAGCGACGCTACTGCTAAGCTCAATATGGCTAAGGGCGAGCTTGATGCACTGGCAGACGCTATCAGAGAGATCAGCCAGTCCTCCGAGCAGACCAAGAAGATCATCAACACCATTGAAGATATCGCATTCCAGACAAACATTCTGGCACTTAACGCAGCAGTTGAGGCAGCCCGTGCAGGTTCCGCAGGCAAGGGTTTCGCAGTAGTTGCTGAAGAAGTAAGAAACCTTGCAGGAAAGTCCGCAGAAGCAGCTAAGAACACCACAACACTTATCGAAGGCACAGTTTCCGCTATCGAGAGAGGCAGAGAGCTGGCTGATAAGGCAGTTGTTGAGATGGACGAAACCTCCGAGGCTTCCGAGAAGGTATTGAAGGTCAATGTAGCCATCGCAGACGCAGCAAACAATGCGGCAGAATCCATGATCCAGATCTCCTCCAGCGTAGAGCAGATCTCCAGCGTAGTACAGACCAACTCCGCAACAGCAGAGCAGTCCGCAGCGGCTTCCGAGCAGTTGTCCGGTCAGTCTCAGATCCTGAAGGAGCTCACTTCTCAGTATCAGTTTATGAACTGATTATAAATAGTGATAATAGTAAAAGAGGTTGCGAAAGTAACCTCTTTTTTGTTTGAGTGAAAAAATGGGAGAGAAAGGGAAAAATGATTGAAGCATTATGGAGGGGAAGTAGTGAAAAATTAAATAGCTTAAAGTTTCCGTCCAGAGATTGACGCAAACGTCAATCTCAAGCCCTTCTTCCAAAGGGTGGTGGGTTTCCAAAGGGCGACGCCCTTTGGTCGCCCTCCGCAGAGGGCGAAACTCCCTAAGCCATCGACGCTCCGCAAGGGGTAGAATTTATGAGTTTTGCAAGGCAAAACTCGCAAAAACGTCCCGGTGGGACGTTTTGAAAGAGGGGACGCCCTGCACGAGAGGGCGTCCCCTGTGTGATGTCGGAACAACATTGTCCTGCGAGGTTATCCTCGCACGGTAAAGTTTTTTTAACAGTCCTGAAGTTCTAAGTGAAAAAAATAAGCGCAACCCAAAAAATAGTCACACCGCAAAACACAAGCACAGTCAAAATTGATAAAAACCCAGAATACCTTTCTCTCAAAAACGAAAAATTCCCAAAACCCCGGAAAAAACACCCTCCGCAACCAAAAGTTGCCTCATAGTTGATAGAACAAAAAGAAAAAATCTGCTATAATATCCCTATCAAACAAAAGGAGACCACCAAAATGACCGAAAACCAACTCCCAAATAACATAACAGCCTACCGCAAGAAAAAAGCCCTGTCACAAGAAAAATTAGCCGAGCTTATGGGCGTGAGCCGCCAGGCGGTAACAAAATGGGAAAGCGGAAATTCCAAACCAAGCTCCGAAAATCTCATAAAGTTGGCAGAGCTGCTTGAAATAACGTTGAAACGCTGCTGGGCAATAATAAAGAGGAAAATGGCAGTAACGAAGAAACCGGCTATATAAAGGAGAAAAATGGCAGCAACGAAGAAAGCGACTATATCAAAGAGGAAACCGACAATAAAAAAGAGGAAATCAAGCAGGAAGAAATATCAATAGGAAAAGCCCCATGGTTGTTTATAGGAATATCGGTTCTGATCATATTGGTATATACGATTTACAGCGCTGCACAAAATATTTTCAGCTTGGGAACTTTAATCCTTATGTTTGTCCTGTGCATACCCATACAACTGTTTCTTCATGTCTATTTTTCTTATGCAATAAAAAACAGTTCATTCAGTGGGATCGCGGGCTTTGACAGCAAAACCGAATATAACGTAAATGAAGTAAAGAAAATGTTGGTACAAATAGATCTGCACATCGGGATAATGACAACGGTATATGTTTTCCTCTTTTGCGTGTTGAATTGTGTAGGACTTGAGATAGAATGGCTGAACAACGTTTTGATACTTATATACTGTCTTGACTTTATAGGAGCGGTGGGGATCATCAACTATAAAACGGCAGATAGGATATATCGGAAAGAGGAGGACAGAAAGAGGGCAAAAAGCAGCATTCCCGCAACGGTTATCAGTCTTGTTTTATTCTTTGCGGAGGCAGTGGTAACTTTTGCGGTGTTTGAGGTGAGGGGGATAGAAAATAACACGCCGCCCGCCCTTAAAATAGCAGGTTTAATGATATTGGGTGTGATATGTACAACAATAGGCTTGCTGGTGGAAAGCAGCAATATCAAAAAATGGGATATTGGTAATGAGAAGTATAAAATGAGCAAGGTCAGTGTGGTGTGCTTTTTAATAAGTGTTATTGTATTGGCGGCTATGTGGTGGTGTGAGATATAGGGAATCTCTTATTTATCTTGAAAACTTAAACGGAATTGACACAACAAAAAAGATATATTATAGTAAAAGAAAACACCAAAAGGAGAACAATATGCACTTGCTTGGAGTAGGAATATATGTCAAAAACAGTCCAAAAGCGGTAGAGTTATACAAATCAGCTTTTGGCTTAGAGCTTGGCTACCACGTTCTGAATGATGATAACACATACTTTCATTCAGAGCTTATGAAAGACGGGCAAGGATTTTGCAGCGTTGTTGAGCAAAAGGATTGGGAAAAGCCCAATTTTGCTCCCGTTGAGCTTGGTTATACCTTTGATACGAAGGAGGAGCTTGAACACGCTTTTTCGTTATTGAAAGCAGAGGGCACAGTCAAATTGGATATATGCGAACTGCCTTGGAGTCCCTGCGCCGCAATAGTGATAGACTGCTTCGGGGTAAGGTGGTATCTGACTTTACGTCAACACAAGCCCGCAGATGACTGGTCGCCGGAAAAAGGATAAGCGGAAAGAAAGCAAAGAAAGACAGAATAAAGAAATAACGGAGGGCAGAATTTTTGTCTGTCAGTTATTTTGCGGTATAAAAACACTTGACAAACTACAAAAAAGAGTGTATAATATTAAAGTAAACGGGAGCTTAGCTCAGCTGGGAGAGCATCTGCCTTACAAGCAGAGGGTCACAGGTTCGAGCCCTGTAGCTCCCACCAGCCTGGAAGCCGGGCGACTAATATGCTCCCAATAAACTGGAGCATATTTTTATGCTTATTATCCAAAAAATCTTTTTGGAAACGATATCACAGCGGCGTGACGACGCACCCAATACGCTCCCAATAAAAAGGGAGCGTATTTTTACATTTGTTCTCCAAAAAAACTTTCTGTTAATAAAACATATAAGAAGGAAAAAGGAAATCTCGCCCATTAATTTTTTGAAAGAGATTTACATATAAACGTAAAAGAAAAAATTTATAAGATTTACTATTGACAATCTGATAAGATTTTGATAAAATGAGAATAAAAAGAAGATAAAAAGGAGAAGTCGCTATGATTCAAATTAGACCCGTATCAGACTTAAGAAATAAATTCCCTGAAATCGAAAAAGTGGTAAATGAAGGTCAGCCTGTTTTCCTTACAAAAAACGGATATGGTTCAATGGTGGTTATGAGTCTTGAGCAGTATTCGAGGCTTTCAAATTATATTGAAGACAAGCTGGACGAAGCAGATGCAGAAGCAATGGAAACAGATAAGCGGCTTACACATGAGGAAGTTTTTGGAAGTATCCGCCAGAGGCTTAGCAAAAATGCATAATCTGCGCTACACTCCGTTTTTCAATAGGGATCTGGACGAAGCAATCTTTTATATAGCCAATACATTAAACAATCCACAAGCTGCGGAACGACTTTTAACAGAAACGGAAAAAGCAATATTAAAAAGACTTGAAAATCCCTTAGCGTTTGAGCCTTACCATTCTAAAAAAATAAGAAAAGACACATACTACCGAATATATGTTGGAAACTATACTATATTTTATGTAGTGACAGGCAATATAATGGAAGTTAGACGATTTATTTACAGTAAACGAGATTTTGACAGGTTATTGTAAAATTTCCCCCAAAACCTCTTGACAAAAGCCCCTAAATGGTATATAATTGAAAAGCTGAATAAACACAAGCAGAGTTACTCTCACCCCCAGCACTTGCGAAAGGGTAGTTTATCCGAATTTCATAAAATAAAAATGAATTTTCGGCACGGGAGTATGCTCTCGTGCTGTTTTATTTTCAAAAAACATACAAAATCAGCAAGGGAAAGGAAGTGTTATCCATAGCCGCAAAACAACCCCTCATCAATGAGGAGATCCACGAAAAACAAGTCCGCGTTATCGGACCCGACAACGATCAGCTTGGCATTATGTCCTCTCAGGACGCTTTGAAAAAAGCAGAAGAGGCAGATCTGGACTTGGTTCTTATCGCTCCCCAGGGTAATCCCCCCGTGTGCCGCATAATGGACTACGGCAAGTTCCGCTTTGAACAGGCGAAAAAGGAAAAGGAAGCAAGAAAAAATCAGAAGCAGTCGGAGCTTAAAGAAGTCAGTATGTTCCTTAATATCGACGTTAACGACTTCAATCGTAAAGTTGCTCAGGCAAACAAGTTTTTGCAGAACGGCGATAAGGTAAAGATCAAGATACGCTTTAAGCGCGCAAGAGAGCTTTCTCACATGCACCTTGGCGAAGATCTGATGAAGAGATTTATGGACGCCACCGCAGAGTTCGGCTCCGCTGATAAGCCTTCCGTCTTAGAGGGCAAGAATTTCAGCGCGGTTATTATCCCCAAGGCGTCACCCTCCGCGAAGAAGTCCGCTCCAAAGGGTGATAATGGAGGTAAAAAGTCCGAGGGAAAACCCGAAAATTCTCCCAAAAAGGAAGCTGAGACCGAGCAGGGATCCGAATAAAGACCTAATAAAGGCAAAAAAGTGATCAACCGTCATTATGGGCGTTGATAATAGATCTATAAAAAAGAATGGAGGCAATATAAATGAAAAACAAGATCAAAACACACAGCGGCGCAAAAAAGCGTTTTCGTTTCACCGCTAACGGCAAGGTAAAGTATCAGTCCGCTAACCGTCGCCACAGACTTATTCAGAAGGCAACAGGCCGCAAGCGCAGCAACCGTTCCAACGAATATGCAAACAAGGCAGACATTAAGGAAATCAAGGCACTTATGCCTTACGCTAAGTAATAGAGAAAGTTAAGGAGGAAACGAAAAATGGCTCGTGTAAAAGGCGCACTTGCAACTCGCAAGAGAAGAAATAAAACACTTAAACTGGCAAAGGGCTATTGGGGCGGCAAAAGCAGACTCTTTAAAACCGCTAAGGAAGCCGTTTGGAAGTCAGGTCAGTATGCTTACATCAGCAGACGCTTAAAGAAGAGAGATTTCCGCAGACTCTGGATCGCAAGAATCAGCGCAGGCTGCAAGCTCAACGGAATGAACTATTCTTCATTCATCAACGGTCTCAAGAAGTCCGACATCACTCTTAACAGAAAGATGCTCTCCGAGATCGCTATCCATGACCCTGCTGCATTCACAACTCTTTGCAACAAGGCTAAGGCTGCTCTTTAAGAAGAAAAATATATCACGCTCGGATCAAGAGCGTGATATTGTTGTTTTATGCTGATTTTATTAAGTTAAAGCATTTAGTGATTTGGATAATGCGCTTAACGTTTTCTGACCGAATTTAGGTAAAATTTTTAGCATTTTTTAGCATTTATAAAAAAGCGCGTTTCCAAAATCACCGGATCTTCTTTTTCTTTTTGTCAATATTCTCTTCCAGCACCTCACGCCCTCTGCCAAACATGACCCCCTGGAATTTCCTGAAATACAGGGTAAAGAACAGGACGGAAGCGGCAATAGCGGAGAGAAAATTCTGAATGAGCATAAGGGAAAAACGATCGGTGACTTCGGGAAACAGCACCGCGTAATATGACCAATTCGCCATAGTTGAGTTAAGGGTAGCGGAAAAGTCGATAGTGCGCATAGCAAGGTACAGCCCCCTGAGAGTACCCCAATCGGCGGCAGCAAAGCAGCACACGGCGGTAATGAGGGAGCAGACTATTGAGCCGAAAATGTCTATCTTATGGGCAAAAAACCAGTAGTCCGCCAGCACTACGGCGGCGATGAGCGCTCCTGCCGCCCAGCTTGCGATCATAGCGCCCACATTTGCGGGGTTTATGGCAGTGACTATGGCGGCGATAACGGTCATGGCGGCTCCGCCAACTGCAGCTCCAAAAAGTCCTTTCAGGCTGTTTTTGTCAAATCCCTTTAACACGGCGTTTTTGGAACCTTTCACAGGCTTTTTTTCTGTGGGAGAATTTGCGGGTGCTTGCTGCACGAAAAGTTCTCTTTCTTTTTCGTCGGGGGTTATGGGTACCAGGTCAAGCTTTTCCGCAAGTCCGCATAAGCCCTCTACAAAACGGGCAAGATATACCGAATTTTCCTGATAGAGCAAAGCGGCGTTGAACCGCACCGAGGTATAGCGTATTTCGTCGGTACGCCCTACAACGCAGTTTTTCGGCATATCGGCAATAAGCTCGGTGATGCCTTTCTTAAAGGGCTCCTCTGTATCGGGGCGAACCTTGCAGAAAAGGACAACAGAATATTCCCTTTTATCCGGTCTAGCAAAAACGAAAACAGGGTAGTCTTTCAGAACGCCTGAAAGACAGAGCTTTTCGCCGTTCCAATCCAATCCCGTTTCGTCCTTTAAAAATTCAAGCTCGGAAAATCCCATAGAAACCTCCAAAACATAACATACATATAGAATACCACACAAAACAGGAGTTGTCAAATGCTAATAACTTCAAGGAAAAATGAAACCGCCGTAAAAAGCAGACGGCTGTTGTCTGAGAAAAAAATAAGGGATAGAGAAGGTCTTTTTGCCGCCGAGGGCTTTAAGCTGGCAGAGGAAGCGTTAAAAGCGGGCTTGGAGATAGAATACGCCCTGATAAGTGAGGAGGGCTCGGAAAAATTCCCACAAACTGTCAGCCTTTTGGAGAAAAACTGCACAGTTTTTACCGTCACAAACGAGGTATATCAAAGCATAAGCGAACAAAAATCCCCTCAAGGAATTTTTATTGCAGGAAAAATCCTTGACAAATCCGTAAATCTTGATAAAATATTAGAGAATGATAAAATATTGATGCTGGACTGTGTTCAGGATTCGGGCAATCTCGGAACCATGATAAGAACTGCCGAGGCCCTTGGGATAGAGGGGGCGGTTTTGGGCTCGGGCTGCGCCGATCCGTGGTCGCCTAAGGTATTGCGCGCTTCAATGGGAAGTATTTTTCGTCTGCCTTTCTGCGGCATTTCGCTTTCGGAAGCCATAGACAGGGCAAAGGAAAAAGACTTTACCGTATACGCCGCCATGCTGGACGGCACGGCGCAGAGGCTGGGTGATCTTGATTTCCCAAAAAAGACCGCCGTTGTTATCGGGAACGAGGGGCACGGCGTTGGCGCGGAGGTCGCAGAGAAGTGCGGGAAGCTCTATATACCGATAAAGGGTGCGGAGTCGCTGAATGCTGCGGCTGCAGCTGCGGTTATTTGTTGGGAGCTTGGAAGGAACGATACAAGTCAGAACCGATAAGTCATTTTTGGTATTATCTTTAAATATATTATTATCATTATATAATACTAATTCCTGATCATACAATGGGCAAAGTCCATTGTATGACGCCGCCATTCAGGCGGCTGTCAAAATCAAAGATTTTGACAGAATTAGTATTGAACTAGCTTTCTTGGCGGTTTCACCGCCAACGCCGTGCATAGCAGGGCGAATCATACTGTGGACATAGTCTACAGTATGATAAAGAAATAGTATAAGGCATTGATATAGGAGGAAAAACCCTTGTCAGATTTAGTAATTTTGGAGTCTCCCTCCAAAGCGAAAACAGTACAGAAATATTTGGGCAATAAGTATAAGGTAGTAGCCTGCGTAGGCCATATCCGCGACCTGCCCAAATCAAAGTTAGGCGTTGACACAGAGAACGATTTCGCGCCCGTATACGAAAATAAAAAGGATAAGGCGGCTCTTATAAAGGAGCTTAAAGGCTATGTGAAAAAGTCCGACACCGTCTACCTTGCTACCGACCCCGATAGAGAGGGAGAAGCCATTTCATGGCATTTGGCGGCAGTGCTTGGTCTTGACGGCTCACAGCCTATCCGCGTTACCTTTTCGGAGATCACCAAAAGCGGCGTTAAAGTGGGAATGGAAAATCCCCGCAGCCTTGACAACGACCTCATAAACGCGCAGCAGGCAAGAAGAATACTTGACCGTATCGTGGGCTACAAGTTAAGCCCCTTTTTGTGGAAAAAGGTCAGGAGAGGACTTTCCGCAGGCCGCGTTCAGTCGGTAGTTGTAAAGCTGATTGTTGACCGTGAAAAAGAGATAAAGGCATTTGTTGCCAAAGAATACTGGGGCATTGACGGAAAGGTAACGGCGCAAAGCAGCAAAAAGCCTTTCCCCATAAAATTAGCCGAGATCGACGGCAAAAAAGCAGAGCTGAATAATAAGGAAGAAACCGACAAGGTTTTGAAATATCTTGAAGATAAAGAGTTCAAGGTAGACAGCATCAAGAGATCCACTCGGAAAAAACAGCCTGCGCCCCCCTTTACCACATCTACTTTACAGCAGGAAGCCAACCGCCGTTTGGGCTTCAACTCCCGCCGTACCATGAAAACCGCTCAGGAGCTGTATGAAGGTATCGAGCTTGAAGAGCAGGGCGCAGTTGGTCTTATCACCTATATGAGAACTGACAGCCTGCGTATTTCCGACGAAGCGAAAACAGCGGCGGCTGATTTGATAAAAGCCACCTACGGACAGGAGTATCTTCCCGAAAAGCCCCGTACCTACAAGACCAAGAATAACGCCCAGGACGCTCACGAAGCGATACGTCCCTCCACAATAGACCTTACTCCCCAAAAGGTAAAGTCCAGCCTTACTTCTGATCAGTACAAGCTGTACAAGCTGATATGGGAAAGATTTATTGCAAGCCAGATGGCAAACGCACAGCTCAATACCATGGCTGTTACTATTATGGCGGGAAACTGTGCCTTTAAGGCTAACGGCTATACTGTTAAATTTGACGGCTTTACCAAGCTGTACACCGAGACCTCCGACAGCGAGGAGGAAGGCGGAGGCGCATTGCCTAAGCTCACCGAAGGCGAAACTCTCAATTTGGAGGAGATCGCAGGCAATCAGCATTTCACCCAGCCGCCTCCACGGTACAACGAAGCAAGCCTGATCAAAGCAATGGAGGAAAACGGCATCGGCAGACCTTCTACCTACGCTGTTACCATTTCCACCATTCTTGACAGACATTATGTGGAATTTGACCAGAAGCAGCTTAAGCCCACGCCTTTGGGAGATACTATCACCGACGTTTTAAAGGATCACTTTACAAATATAGTAGATGTGAAATTCACCGCCAAAATGGAGGACGATCTTGATAAGATCGAAGAGGGCAAGGAAGAATGGGTAGAGGTTTTGAGAGATTTCTACTCCGACTTTTCCAAGACCCTTGATCAGGCTGAAAAGGACATGGACGGAAAGCGGGTAAAAGTACCCGACGAACCCACCGATCAGGTATGTGAGCTTTGCGGAAAGCCTATGGTTATTAAAATAGGTCCTTACGGAAAGTTTTTAGGCTGTTCGGGATTCCCTGACTGCAAGAATACCAAGAGGATAGTTAGTGAAACAGGAGGTCTCTGTCCTAAATGCGGCGGAAAAATGCTGGCTAAGAAGTCCAAAAAGGGCAAGCCCTTCTTTGGCTGTGAGAATTATAAGGACTGCAACTATATGACTTGGGATACCCCTATTCCCGATGTTTGTCCTAAGTGCGGAAAGACTTTGTTTAAGAAGTCGGGTAAGAACGGGAAGATCTATTGCGCTAATGAGGAGTGCGATTATGAGAGGGGCTTGGAGGAGAAGGGCTGAAAAAGCACAACATTCTTAAAAGTGGGTCTCCACTCTCACAACTGTCTTGATAGCACGAAATTTCAAAGAATCGTTTGAGACTGCATTTTTCTGCTTAAAAAGTCGGGCAGAAAAATACAGTCTCGGAGTTTAGAGTTTTTGCCCAATTTTTCAAGCAAAAACTCTAAACTCGGACAGATAGTAAACTTTTTTAAAAATTTCCCAGTTTTTCATGAAATTTTTAAAAAAGTTTGCGGTTTTGAAATTTCAAATTCAAATAAGGAGAAACAATGCAGGAAGTAACGGTTATAGGCGCAGGTCTTGCAGGCTGCGAAGCGGCATGGGCGCTGGCAGAAAGAGGCTTTAAAGTAAAGCTGTACGAAATGAAGCCCCAAAAATACACCCCTGCTCACCACTATGAGGGATTGGGTGAGTTAGTCTGCTCCAACTCCCTGAAAGCCGCCAGACCCGGCAGCGCCAGCGGTATGCTTAAAGCAGAAATGCGTATATTAGGCTCACTGATCCTTGAAGCGGCAGACAACTCCTCGGTGCCTGCGGGCGGAGCCCTGGCAGTTGACCGAAAAAAATTCTCCGACTATATAACCGAAAAAATAAACGCTCACCCGAATATAGAGCTTATCTGCGGAGAGATAACCGAGTTTCCCGAAAAGAACACTGTTATTGCCACGGGTCCTCTTACATCTGACGGAATGGCTGCGGCGATAGGGGAAAGGTGCGGCGACGCTCTCAGCTTTTATGACGCGGCGGCTCCTATCGTGTCGGCGGACAGCATAGATATGAGCAGGGCTTTTTTCGCTACGCGCTATGACAAGGGGGACGCGGACTATATCAACTGCCCCTTTAATAAAGTAGAATACGAGCGTTTTTATGAGGAACTTATAAATGCGGAAACTGCGCCACTTAAGTCCTTTGACAAAAGAGATTATGATATTGAGGGTACAGATGAACAGTGTGATCATGATGCCGAGGGCGCAAACCAACGGCATGATCGCAATACAGAAACAAATTCTGAAACAAATAACGAAAGCGCAAACAACGCCCCCGAAAAGATCACCGTATACGAGGGCTGTATGCCCGTTGAAGTGCTGGCAAAGCGTGGCGCGGAAAGCGTTCGCTACGGCTGTATGAAGCCTGTGGGGCTTGTTGATCCCAACACAGGACACCGCCCCTGGGCAGCGGTACAGCTGAGAAAGGAAAACGTAGAGGGCAGCGCCTACAACCTTGTGGGGTTCCAGACCAACCTGAAGTTTTCCGAACAGCAAAGGGTATTCCGAATGATCCCCGGGCTTGAAAACGCGGAGTTTTTGCGTTACGGAGTTATGCACCGCAATACGTTTCTTAACAGCCCCAAGCTACTTACAAACCGCTTTATGCTAAAAAACAGCGACAATGTGTATTTTGCGGGACAGATGACAGGGGTAGAGGGCTATGTGGAAAGCGCCATGAGCGGCATTATCGCAGGACAAAGCCTTGCGCGGGCCTTGACGGGGCAGCCGCCGCTGTCTTTGCCGATCACAACTATGTGCGGCGCACTGTGCGGCTATGTGGCGGCTGAAAACAAGGATTTCCAGCCTATGGGGGCGAATATGGGGCTTTTGCCGCCTCTTGAAGAGAATATAAGAAACAAACAGGAGCGGTATGAGAAAATTGCACAAAGAGGGATCGAAGAACTGAAAAGAATTGTGAAACAATATTGATTTTTTCTGCTGCAAATGATATAATGATAGTGTGATCAATAGTTTTTCTGATCTAACTTTAGAACTTGCTGTTAAAAAGGGGAGAGCTTCTATAGAAAACGATAAAAGATACAAACGAAAGCTCTCGGAGCTGTCGCTGATAGATGATTATTTATTTGGCTTGTTTGTACAGGAAACGTCAAACGAAGAAATTTTCAAAAGCATGATAGAGTGTATGCTGGGTGTTAAGATAAAGGAGATACACATAAAACAGAAACAGCATGAAATTTCAGCGGAACCCGATTTTCAAGGCATAAGACTTGATGCATTTCTCCAGGGCGACGACAAGACCCTATATAATATTGAGGTGCAGACGTCAAGCAAGGGAAATCTTGCAAAGCGCATGAGATACTACCAATCTTTAATTGACAGGGAGCAAATGCCAAGCGGAGAATATGATTACAGCAGGCTCCCCAAAACCATAATAATATTTGTAACGGACTTTGACCCCTTTAAAAAGTCACTGTACCGTTATACCTTCAGAAATGTCTGCGCTGAGGACAGTTCTCTTGAACTTAACGATGAAAGCATAAAGGTGGTTCTGAATACAAAGGGACAGAACGGCAAGGGAGTAAATACTGAGCTAATAGAGCTGCTGAAATATTTTCGCAGCTCCACAAGAGAAACGGCTGACGAGTCAGAAAGCTTACTTGTAAAGACTATCGAAGAGAAATTGGAGCCTATAAGGAACAGCCCAAAATTTGGAGGTGATTATATGTCTTATCAGGAAAAAATTTATATTGAAAGAATGGAAGCGAAAGAAGAGGGAATAGAAATAGGAGAAAAAAGAGGAAAACAAGAGGAACGTATCAAACTTGAAAAAAGACTTCGTGAATTAGGTGCCTCAGAGGAAATGATCAGGGCAGCAATGTCAAATTAACCTTTGGAATAATACCTGCAAAAGCTGCAAGGCTGCATTTTGCAGGTTTTTTTGCAGATATGGTTTGGGGCTATCTGAAAAGTCGCAATTTGCACAATTTACACCAACTGCGGACGCTTTCTGCGTCAAAAATGCTCGGAATACGGCAGTATTCCTGCGCTTTTTTCCTTGAAATCGCCTCGCATTTGGTGTAAATTGTACTAAATTGCTTTGTTTTCAGATACGCCCTAGTAATCGTAATAAAGAGTGGCGTGATCAATAAATAAAAAGGAGTCAGGGCAATGGAAAAAATCAAAGTAGCAATGGACGCATTCGGCGGCGACAACGCCCCCGACGAGGTCATCAAAGGCGCTGCAATGGCAGTAAAAGCCTACAACGCGGAAATTATCCTCTGTGGTGAAGAAAAGAAGATCAGAGAAAGGATAAAAGCCCTAAACGTAAGCGAAAACGGGCTAACCGTAAAGGACGCGGAAGGCATTATCCGCATAGAGGACAACCCCACCGATATACGCAAGTCCAAGCTCAATTCCTCCATGGGAGTGGCTTTTCAGCTTGTGAAAAACGGCGAGGCTGACGCTTTTATCAGCGCAGGAAGCACGGCGGCGCTGGTGGTGGGCGGAACTACCATAATAGGCAGGATCAAGGGGATCAAGCGTCCCTCTTTGGCTCCCATAATCCCCTCCGTCAATCAGTGCTACATACTTCTTGACGGCGGCGCAAATGTGGAGTGCCGTCCCGAAATGCTGCAGCAGTTTGCGGTAATGGGAAGCGTGTATATGGACAAGATAATGAACGTGCAAAGCCCCCGTGTAGGTCTGCTGAACGTAGGCGCCGAGGAGGAAAAGGGCAGAGAGCTGGAGCATGAAGCCCACGCTTTGCTGAAGCAGACCCCCGTCAACTTTATCGGAAATATCGAGGGCAGAGAAGCGGCGCTGGGCGGCTGTGACGTGCTTGTCACTGACGGCTTTACCGGAAACGTTTATTTAAAGACAGTTGAGGGTATGGGAAAGTTTATGAAGGTCTCCCTCAAAAAAATATTCTTCAAGAATATTGGCACGAAGATCGGCGCGGTATTCACCATGAAAGGCATCAAGGAATTGTCGCAGAAAATGGACTACCGTGAAACAGGCGGCTCCCCCCTGCTGGGTACCGCAAAGCCCGTTATCAAGGCTCACGGAAGCAGCGACGCCCTTGCATTCAAGAACGCAGTAAGACAGGCAAAGGAATTTATCGAAAACAACGTTATCGAGGAGATAACCGCTGTTCTGGCAAGCACCAAGTCGGAGGATCAGGAAAAGGCGTAAAGGCGTATCACTGAGATCTTACAGACACCACGCCAGATCATACAGATATATCACCAAATCTTACAGACATACCACAAAAAATTACAGACATACCGCCAAAATCACACATACAAACCACCAAAACATATTTTTTTAAAAATAACCACCTAAAACTTTTAAAAAAACATTGACAACTGTAAAATATAAGATTATAATAAGTGTATCAACTGTACTAATCAATGTATTCACAATAGAACAGTTAAGTCAATATTATAGTTATATTTGATTGCCTGTTGCCATAATTCCCTTTTGTCTGGCGCAGACAGTATCAAAGGAGATCACGGTGGTTATGTCTGAAAGAAATGAAACTCTGGATATTATCAGGATAATATCCCTGCTTTGTATCAATGGTGTACACTTTTTCGTCAATTCGGGCTTTTACTCTGCCCCTGTGGAGGGTGGAGAGATGATGCTTATGTGCGTTTTCCGCAGCCTGTTTTTGATCTGCGTACCTATGTTTTTGATGCTCAGCGGTTATCTTATGAATCAAAAAGCTCCCTCAAAAAAATATTTTTGGGGAATTACCAAAACTATCATAATATATTTTCTCTGCTCGGTGGTTTTTTCTCTGTTTCTGAAATTCGTTCAGGGGGAAGAAATGACCCTGAAGATCTTTATAACCAACCTCTTTGGCTTTGAGGGAACAAAATACGCCTGGTATATCGAAATGTACCTTGGACTGTATCTGATAATTCCCTTTCTCAATATAATTTTTAATAACCTGAAGGATAAAAAGCAGGCTTTGTACCTGTTGGGAGCGCTGTTTGCAGTGTGTATGCTCCCCTCCTTTGTCAACATATTCCGCTTTGAGGAGGCGGAGTGGTGGCTTGATCCCGGGTCAAGCAAGGAGTATTTTCAGATACTGCCGCAGTGGTGGGATAGATTGTACCCCATATTCTTTTATTTCCTTGGGGCGTATCTTTCCAAGTATAAGCCCGCATTGCCTGTTGTGGCAAATGCCGCTTTGCTGATATGCTCAGTGGTTTTTGACGGTGCCTTTTCCTTTTACCGCTCTATGGGGCACAGCTACGTCTGGGGCGACTGGAACTCCAATACCTCTCCCACTACGGCGCTGACCGCATTCCTGACCTTTTCTCTTTTGCTGAATTTCAAGTTTAAAAAGAAAAGCAAGTCGCGGAGTTCTCTCCTCAAGCTGATGTCCGATTCCTGCATTTTTGCCTTTTTGCTGTCGGGGATCTTTGATCTTTATCTGTATGATATTTTCAAAGCAAAAATACCTGAGGTTCAGGACAGGTTCGCGTATGCGCCTTTGATGATCCTCACCGTGTATATTTGTTCTTTGTGCAGCGGAATTGTTGTGAATGTTCTGTACAGGGAGTTTCAAAAGGGAGTAAGAGAGCTGATAGAAGCTGTAAAGAGTATTTTTAAAAAAAAGCCCAAACGCGATCTAAAAAATGATTCAAACATAATCCGAACATAATCCGAACATAAACCGAAAGGATCCTATAATGACCGAACTGGAAGAAAGAATAGGCTATGAGTTCAAGGACCCCTCTCTTTTAAAAGGGGCATTGACCCATTCCTCCTTTGTCAACGGAAAGAACCATAACAGCAACGAGCGCCTTGAATTTTTAGGCGACAGCGTCTTGTCGGTGGTGGTATCCAAATATCTTTTTGAGAATCTCCCCGACTTTCCCGAAGGCCAGCTCACTAAGCTGAGAGCGGGGATAGTCAGCGAACACGCCCTTTTCCCCATTGCGGAAAAAATAGGCTTGGGAGAGGCTATACTTCTGGGCAAGGGCGAGGAAAACACGGGAGGACGACACCGCCGTTCCATTCTTGCAGACGCTTTTGAAGCACTTATCGCAGCCATTTACCTTGACGGAGGGCTTGAAGCGGCAAAGGATTTCATACTGCCCTTTATCCCCTCGATAGAAGTTCTCCGAAGCGGCAAGCTCCTTGTGGGTGACTACAAGACCCTTTTGCAGGAGATAATCCAGCAGAATCCCGAAGAAAAGGTAGTTTACGAGCTGTCGGGAGAAAGCGGAGCAGCCCACAACCGCCTGTTTACGGTAAACGTGCTGTTAAACGGACAGATAATAGGCTCGGGCTCGGGCTACAGCAAAAAAGAGGCTGAACAGAGCGCCGCCAAGGAAGCCTTAAAGCTTATGGGCTATGAGACCAACTAATACTGATCCCTCTTTAAAATCTTGAAATCTTTGTGGCGATCTTGCGCTTATCGATGCGTCAAAGCTCCTTGACGTACATAAAGTACGCCTGCGCCGCTTTTCTTTGCGCTAAGCGCAATTTCGCCACAGATCTTTTCAAGAGTTTTAAATGGGAATAGTATGATATTTAAAATAAAAATATGAAACAGACAAATTTATCCATTTTCATTCCACACAAGGGCTGCCCCAACACTTGCTCTTTCTGCAATCAGCGCTTTATAAGCGGCAGCGAAAAAGCCCCCGCCCCCGATGAGGTGAGGGCTATTCTTGCGGCGCAGGTGCCTTTCCTCCAAAAGAATAATATGCAGGCGGAAATTGCCTTTTTCGGCGGCAGCTTTACCGCGGTGGACAGGGACTACCGCCGAAGCCTTTTGTATGCCGCCTCGGAGTATGTCAGGGAGTTTCCCGAGGCGTATTGCGGTATACGGTGTTCCACACGTCCCGACTGTATAGATGAGGGCGTTTTAGATGAGCTGAAATTTTACGGAATGACTGCCGTTGAGCTTGGGGCGCAGAGCATGAACGATGAGGTTCTCGGGGCGAATTTAAGAGGGCATACCGCCGAGGACGTCAGGAGGGCAAGCAGGCTTATCAAGGCTTACGGCTTTCAGCTTGGTTTGCAGATGATGACGGGATTGTATAAGGACACGGTTCCTAACTGCATAGATACCGCAAAAGAGTTTGCGGCTTTGGGCGCAGACACGGTGCGTATTTATCCCACTGTTATTCTGAAAGGCACAATGCTGGACGAGTTGAGGGAAAAGGGCGTTTACAGCAGCTTTTCCTTTGAGGAAACTGTGGAGCTGTGCGCCGATCTGCTGAGTTTTTTTGAAGAGGAAAATATTCCCGTTATCAGGCTTGGCTTACACGCTTCCGAGGGTGTAGAAAACGCCATGACAGGGGGAGTTTATCATCCTGCTTTGGGGGAGATCGTGAAAGGACGTATTATGCTCAGGAAAATTTTGGAGCAAATGGAGAGGCTGGGCGGCGAGCGGTTTGTTATTTACACCGACAGAAGGAATATGAGCCTTGTGGCGGGGCATAAGGGAGCCAATAGGAAGGCGCTTGAAGATAGGGGGATATGGTTTAAGATAAAGAGTAGGGAAGGTGCGGAGGTTGAGGTTGAAAAAGCTTAAAAAATATGGTCAACGTAAAAAGGGACTGTAAAAAAACAGTTCCTTTTTTTGCGCCCAAGAAACTTGGTGCTGATTTATGGTTCTTTCAAGAGTGCTGTGCTGATATATGCCCGCTTTTCGGGAAGCTATACGAGTGGAGACCCGCTTTTAAGGAAAGTTGGTGGTAATTTACTGATTTAAAAAGAATTTCAAAATTCCGAAAAAGAATGCTCAAACTGTCTGCTTTGGGCGTTGACGTCCTGTCAACGCTTTGGGCAGACAATGCCTCGTCCCTGAGGCATGGCGCAAGCGCCAAGAGCTTCTTTTTCGGAACCGGACAAAATTTTCTCCGAAAATTTTGTCCTTTTTGAAATTCGTGCTATCAGAAAAGTGGTGCGAGTGGTAACCCGCATTTTATAACTTGTGCTGTCAGAGCAGTTGTGCGAGTGGTAACCCGCATTATTTAACTTGTGCTATCAAGGCAGTTGTGAGATTGATGATCCGCATTATTTAACTTGTGCTATCAGGGCAGTTGTGAGAGTGGTAACCCGCCTTTAAGGAAACAAGTGATAATTTTTCACCGCTTTTAGTGGTGTTGTGCTGATTTTTACGGATCTACAAAGAACCTTGACATAAAATAGGGGCTGTCTTTTTTACAGCCCCCGGACCAAAACTTTAAACTAAGCATTTTTTCACAAGCAGCATTTTTAAACACAATCAATAATAACCAACTCCGGTCTGTTATAAAACCTCGGAACCAACGTACTCTCCCTCGCCAACCCTCTGCTGACGATCATCACAGTGCCGTTATCGCTGTACTCCCCTCCCGCATACTTGGGAAACAGCCCCTGATCGGGAGCAAACAGTCCGTTAAGCACATACGGTATTCTCCACTGTCCGCCGTGGGCATGACCGCAAAGCACCAAGTCAAACTCTCCCTTGATGTAGTCCTCAAATAATTCGGGGTGGTGCGACATCAGCACAGTGAACTCCTCTTTCTCCGCCAGCTCCTTGACCTTATCAAGCTGTTCCGAGAAAGGCAGTGTATCTTCCAAATCAAGCCTTGATACGGCAGGGTCGTCCACTCCGCAAACAGTCAAGGTTTCTCCGTTCACCCGAATTTTTTCAATATCCCCCGACAGCCTTTTTATACCGTACTTATCGACGATAGCCATTTTTTCCGCAAAGGCGCTGTCACCGCTCCAGAATTCGTGATTTCCCGTAACATAAAAGCAAGTGTATTTCTCCGATATGCCTTTCAGAAACAGCTCCGTGTTTTTGTCGTCCAGCTCGTCGTCAAAAATATCGCCGCACAGCATCACAATGTCGGGCGCCTGCCTATTTAGGGCGTTCAGCAAAGCGCTCTGCTCGTCTCCATACCAACAGGAATGGAGATCTGTCACCAGCGCGATACGCACAGGGTTTTCCAGCTGTCCTGCCGAATCCACCTCATAATGCCGTATCACCAGGCGGAAATCCAGTCCGACGATCATAAATATCAGCAGTAAAATGATCACTGCCAAAACGCATTTGCCTTTAGCGGTGCTAAATTTCTTTCGGCGGGTCTGCTCCGCCTCTTTTTTATTTATACTCATTTTCTTTTTGTGTTTGTATTATTTCAAGGTTTGGATAAAATCACTTTTTATCGTCGGACTTTTTGTTATCGCCTGATTTTCTACCGTTCTTTTCGATATAATCCTCATCAATAATAACATTCTTCTCAGCCGCCTGCCGTCTGCCGAATATCAGCGAGGGGCTGACGGAGCTGTTTCTCATCAGCGCGTCCATAACGTGCTTGGTCTTGTGTGACAGGGGCATTCCGTCTGCGTCCAGGGGCAGGGATTCCTCGTCAAAACCGTCGTTGCGCTCGATATTGCTGAGTATCTTTGCGAAATCGTCCGCGCTGTCGCTTTCCTCCACACCCTCTTTCTCCCTTTTTTCAAAAGCGGGCATCTGTGCTACCGAGCGGTAGGCGCCTGCCACCTTTGCCGCCCTGCTTGCGGGGCTCTTTGGCGTTCTGTCGGGGTTGGGGCGTTCTGTTTTCTCCTCTTCTTTTTTGAGAAGATCAATCTCCTCTATATGCTCCGTTCTCTCTTTGCTGCCTACTAAGGTGACAAAATTATCCTTGTCTTTTTTATCCTCCTCAAATTCGGGAAGCTTCACGCGTGGAGGCTGGCGCTTGGCAGGCTCCTGGGCGTGGAACTCAACATCCGATCTTTGCTCCCATTGCTGCCTTACCTGTTCAGACTTGGTGTGGTAATTGTCGTCATTTTTTCTGCTGTTGTTTTCCGATACCGCTTTTTCGGTTTTTTCGGTTCTATATCCGGCTTCCTTGTGTTCCTTTCCGATGTTTTCTGTGCCGAAGCCGCTTTTTGCAGCTTCTCCAAAACCGCCGCTGTCTGAAGCGCTGCTGTATCCGTCAGCAAACGGATCTTCTCTCTGCTCCGAATACAGGTGAGCGGCAGATTTTTCGGTCTGATAGTTTTCCGCGGCAAGTTTTTCGGGATATTTTTCCGAATTATTTACGCGGTTTTCGGAATTGCCTTCAGAATATTTTCCGGAATTGCTTTCGGAATATTTTTCGGAAATTTTTTCGGCAGGCTTCTCAGCCTGATAGCTTGACCCGAAGCTTTTGACAGGGAAAGCTTCAACAAATGTATCTTCAGCAAAGGTATCTTCCACAAAAGTATCTTTTGCGGAAGCAGCTCCGGCAAGCTCATCTCGGGCAGAGCTATCCTTAAGGGCGTTTTCCTCAAAGTGGCTGTTATGGGAAGCATTATCGGGAACATTGTTGGAAACGTTCTTGCCGTGGGCGTTTCCGACAAAAGTATCTTGGGTAAAACTATCATCAACGGGATATTCGTCTAAATCGGGGAGCCTGGGGCGGTTGTCTCTTGCCTTTTCGCTTTGTGAATGGCTTTGGGCATTTTGTCCGCCCTCCTCGTTCTGACGGCGGATACGCTCCTGCTCTGCCATTTGCAGTATAATATCGCGGGAAGAGCTTGCGGTTTTCCTGCTCTGATCTGCGGCGTTCTGAGGGGGATTAGAGAAATCCTCTCCCACAAATACGTCAGATTTTATGGGAATAACAGCCTCTGAGGGCTGTTTTGTGTTCTGTACCGGGATCTCGTGGTAGCTTGTGGGGTTTGCTCCCCTGATTATCCTGGCTACGGCAGGGGCGGGCTTTTCCTCGGCCTTTTTCTTATCGCTGATAGGGGGAAGCCTCTCCTGCTGATCCGCAGGCTTCAGCATACCCTGTTTTTCAAGCTCCCTGCGGTCTACTCTGGCGAAGGTGTAGGGCTTTACCTGGGCTTTTGTACCGTCGGGGCGTGTCATCTCCTCATGGGCGGCAAGCACATTCTGCTTTGCCTTAGACATATTTTGGTTAGCAAGCTGCTCGGAATATTCCACGAAATCGTCAAAATCCGAGTCGGTGGCTTTGCCCTTGATGACGTTATTCCTCATAACGTCAAAATTGCCCGACCATTCGGCAAAATCACGCTGGCTGATCTCCACGTTGACCTTTTCAGCCATTTTGTGATACAGCTTTTCCGCCTTTTCGTTGAAGAGCAGGAGCGCCGTTTCGTCCAATGGCTCGGCGCCCTCCGCCTCCATAAGCTCGCGGCAGGTGCTTCCGTCGCGGCGGACGGTGTCGCAGTAGTCGGAGGTGTAATGATCGTTTTTCAGGAAAAACTCGCCGCACTTGGCGCATTTCTGCAAATACCCTCCCATATTTACTATGGTGTCTATTTCAAGGTCTATCATAGCCTTGAAGCAGGAGGGTGAGAAAATATTTTCAGGCGTTTTCGTAAGGGATTTCTGTATTATTTTGGCAACGCTGTCGGTGTGGGAGGGCAGGTAATTTTTTATCACTGCAAAGGCGTCCATTGCCTCCCAGTCCGACATAGCCCCCTCTTCGCGGGAAACGTATGGCTGGCTGTCGGCAAACTGCACTTCCTTAAAGAGATTTTTCACGATCTCTTTGGAAATGCCGCCGTAGATAAAGGGCGCTCCTGCGGTCCTTCCGGGCTTGCACATTCTCACCGAGCCTATATTTTCAAGGGAATAGCCCTGTTCGTTGGCTGCCACGCTGAACATCAGGTCGAAAAAGTTCAGCCGCGAAACCGCTTCCCCGGTGGAATTCAGCTTACAGCCGAACACAAAGTCTATCTTCTTCTTTGCGTATTCCTGTATTTTTAAAATATTTATCCACTGATTTATTGCGCGGTGGGTGCGGTATTCGGTGAGCCGCTGGAAAATAGAGATCTGAAAAGGGTCGGTACAGCCGATAAGACCGCCCCACAGCTCGCTGACGGTGATCTCTCCCTGACGGCAGATATATTCTATCCAGCAGTCAACAACTATCTTCTCAAATACCGTTTTCAGGTTATTTTCCACATATTTGTGACAGCCGCCTATGGATTTTCTCAAGGCGACTATTTTGTCTATGGGGTATTCGCCGCTCTTCATACATTCGCGGCAAAGACGGCTGCACTCCTCCAAAAATCTGGTAAAGTCGTATCTGCAAAAGTTCAGCAGATTTGAGGGTACATTCAGTGTATAGGTATCGCCGGAATTTCTTCCCGCAATAGTCAGTGTGCAAGAAGTATTTGAACTCATAAAAATCTCTTTTCAGTCTTGTATTATTGAGTATTTTTGGCTTTAGGGGCTACTCAGCCGCTTCCGTTTCCTCCTCGGTCCGATCCTCGGAAATTTCAGTCGCTTCCGTAATTTCGGGGGCTGTGGTGCGGGAGGGTATTTTGGTTTCCGCAGCTGTGGTCTCCTCCGATTCATCATCGGTGAGGGGAGCAAAAATTTCTTCAATAGTCAAAATTTTTCCGTCAATGCTGAGCTTGTCGTTGCTTATCCACTTCGGGTTGACATTGCGCTCATAAGCGGTCACAAGCACGCTGCGGCTGCCGAAGGTGCGGCGGAAAACAGCGTATGGATATTCTACATCTTTAAAGGCTTCCTCCACATAGTAGCTTGTCACTACACGGTCTGCCTTTTGTTCTATATAACGCACAAGGCGGTATTTTCCGTCCTCTGTCACAAGGTAGTCATTGCTTCTGGTGGAAAAGTCTATATCCTGGCTTTCTATGTTGGGCAAAATATCGGTGGCTACGAATCTGAGAGAGATCCCGAAGTAGGAGGACATAACGCTGTACGCCAATCCCCCTGCCACGAACATTATAAGCAGGAGAGTGCCCATTACGGTCTTGCAGGATTCCCCCACGCCGCATGACAGGAATATGACCGCACCCACCGCGACAGGGGGGATAATGATATACCACTGACCGAAGCTGACTATCATCAGCAAAAGGGCTTCTATGGGAATGATCAGGGCGCATATTACTGTGGGTATCTGTTTTCGGGTGAAAAACATAAGCACGCCGAAAATGAAGTTGACAAAGACGTACATTACCATCATTGCGCTGAAGTTTTCCGTTTCGAGGTAGCTGTCAAAGGCTCTCAGCACAATTTTGCCCAGAAAATATACATATATAAAAGACAGGAAGGATATTCCCAAAAGAAACCACTTATTTTTTAAGAATTTCAATAATTTCTCCATATATTGCTCCTTTTATTTTTTCTCTTTCTCTTTCTCTTTTTCTTTTTCTCAGAGACATATATATACTTTATTTTACACTATTATGGGAATAATTGCAAGTGGTTGGGGGAAGTTTTTTAGTATGGGGTGGTTCTGTTGGGAAAGTTTCGGCGATTTGGGCTCTTTTGGGGAAGTTGTGTTGGTTTGGGTTCTCTTGGGGAAGTTGTACTGGTTTGGGTTCTTTTGGGGAAGTTGTGCTGGTTTGGGTTCTTTTGGGGAAGTTGTGCTGGTTTGGGTTCTCTTGGGGAGGTTGTGCTGATTTGGGTCTCATGGGGAAGTTGTGCTGATTTGGGTCTCATGGGGAAGTTGTGCTGATATGGGTTCTCTTAGGGAAGTTGTGCTGGCTTGGGTTCTCTCAGGGAAGTTGTGCTGATTTTTGGTTCTCTCAAGAAACTTGGCGGTAATTTACTGATTTAAAAAGAATTTCAAAATTCCG
>JAAVIE010000055.1 GCA_014799325.1 Oscillospiraceae bacterium | reverse complement strand
GTCGGCTTTGCCGTCCGCTGTGATCGCAGCACCGCTGCTTTAACCTGCATCAGAATCATACTTATGTCAATTCACATAGGTTGGGCAAAATGCACAATTTTATATTCCCACCAAAAGGCGCAAATTTTAGCGGGAACTATGCAGGGCGGCTTGGTATCCTGCCCGTTGTCAAAGAACTCACAAAACCCTCAAATTTTTGCTGTTTGGGGGTGTTGTTTTTCATTTCGGTTTTACCAAGAACAGTGATAAAATAATACTACAAACTTTTGCTTTTAGAAATATGGAATTGAACTTTGCATTTTTTACAAAGTTCGATTTCGGACATCTTATTTTTATTTTTCTTTTCAGAAAAGTTACTGTCACCCAATTTCAGTTTTTACTGTCACCCTGAAAGTTACCGTCACCCGATAAATCCCACTGTGAAAACATTTTTCAAAGTCGGGTGCCGGTAAGTCGGTAAAAATAAGGGGGAGTATTTTTACTGTCACTACTGTCACCCGACTGTAAAACCATTTTTCCTTTTGCAAATAAAATCGAATTTATCAATTCCCAAAATTGATTTCTGCTGTGACGATATGACGATATTTTTTTGGAATAGATTTTTCTGATATATCGTCATGGCGTTGATCCAAGCTGTGAAAGGATTTGTCGAGGATTTCTGTTTAACCGTCACACCAAAATTTTAATCGTCATATCGTCATTGATGTTTTTAGTGACAGTGTTAAAATAATACTACGGATTTTTTATTTTGAAAATATCAAAGTGATCTTTGCGGTTTTTGGCAAAGATCACTTGGAGACATTCAATTATTTTTTAGATTTTTTCTGTATCACCTTACTGTACCTAATTTAAATTTCAGCCGTCACTATTTTGTAGCAATGCCGTCACTTTTCAAACTGCCGTCACTATCTATGATCCGCATAGATATAGCATTTGTGACAATCAGAGTGACGGCGGTGATGGCTATTTTTACCAACCAATGACAGCCGTCACTTTTTCTTTTGCCCTCTCTATTTACTACCGACACAAGGAACAAAACGTTATTCCATATTTAAAAGTATTTTTTCGATTTTGTAGATTTGAATAAAAATAATAATTCTGTTTTATATATTTTCACAACAACATTATTTCATTCCATTCTTCAATTTGATTTTTCCTAAAAATCAAAAAAAATCCCGCCGATGAACGACGGGATTGCCCTCTGTATACTTAACGACATAAGAAAAAACTATTCATAGAGATAAGAATTTTTAATTTTGTATAGTCGAACAAAATTCGGAAATACTTTTATGCATTTTCATAATGTTTTATGACCTTGGAAATTTTATTGTGTTTCTATTATCATTTTTTAAACGATTCCTTATTATATGTCAAGAAATATACGAAGAAAGGGAGAAGTACTGTCAAAGCAAGTATCATTTTTGTTTTTTGGATTTAGGTCTCTGTTTCAATATTTCTTGAATCTCTGCGAGATGCTTTGGAGTAAATGAAATTGTTTCTTCTCCTTCTCCAATAGAAATTTTAATAGGTTCATCATACTCATCATTAATATCACATTCTTTTATTTTTGTGAGAAATGCTTCAATGATAGACTTTTTGTCTCGAAGTGTTTCAAAATATTTGCTGCATTTTAGGCAAAGAGCAATTCTAAGCTGTTCAAAAAAGAAATCAGGTGATTTTTCTATATTGTTTACCTCAATATATGTTTTGTATTCCCAATTTTGACACATTTGACAAAAACATTTATCATTTTCTCCCTCTGGAGAATATCTGTTCATGGTAATATCACGCACTTTCTTTGAATCAATAGAATATTGTTCGCCATCGCTGTTTTCAATTTTTTGCACTGAACGCTCTTCCGTCACGGTAATGATTTCTGGCGGTGCGCTACATAAATTTTTTATGTGATCAGCAAGCATTTCCCTATTTCCAATTGGTTCTGACGGAAAATCAAAATCATCTGAGTAATCTGATATTTCATAACTATGAAATTTAACATACTCGATTTCATACTTTTTAAGCAACTCATCAGAAATAAGATCATCATAGTAAAATCTACGCAATATTTCCACATAATTGTAAAAATAATGACCATCATTTTCATCAGTCAGAACTTCAATATCATCTTCTGTTAATTCTTCATAAAACTGTATATCCTCATAGTGAATATTTCTAAGTGACTTGATTCCAACATCATTTGCTAATCCTATACATTTTGCTAATTCTGTACATTCATTATGAACTGTTATACGTTTTATCATTTCTGTATTAAAGTAATTTGGTACATCACACACAAACAAATTCCTACACGCAACGATATTGTCACATTGATTTTTCAGCGGAATCTTATTCATATATGTAGATAGTACTCTAAACGAATCATTGTTTTTCAACCTTCCAGAATCATACTCTGAAAGCAAAAAGTTGTAAACAGAAGGCATATCGTCTTCATTACATATTTTCTCTATCAGCTTTTTGTTATACCTATCATGCTCCCATTCTGAATTCATTTCGTTTATGTTTACAGCATAGATATCTTCACAAAGAGATTTTGACATTAGTTTTTCATTCAGTACATAATAATCTCCGTCAGATCTTAGTGCGTTCGGTTTAACAAAAATATTGTTTTCTTCCCAAGAAGTATATATTGTTGTATCATATTCTGTGCCATATACTGGAATGATTTTCAATTCCTTTATTTGTTCCCGATACTCATTCGGAACTTCTGTGAGTTTTTTACAAATATATTCATACAAATCCTTACGGAAGTCTTCGTTTTGGACAAAACGCTCTGAATATTTAAACACAAATGAAAATATGTACGAAAAACTTACTTCTGAACAGTATAATGCATTTAATACAGATGAATATTGGTTATTGTCAGCATCAACAATTGAAGAAGTATCTATTTCATTATATTCAGAAGAAGGTAAATGATTGAGAATGTATGTTACTACACTTGGATACCGACGTGCAGTTCTTTCATTTGGAACTGCAAAGATATCTTGGTTAAATGTCGGAATAATTTTTTTTAATCGAAGCAAGGAAAGAAAATCATATTTGTTTAAATATGACAAATCAAAAGTATCATTATAATATAACGGTTCTCCTTTTGAAGGAACTTGTCCTATCTTTATAAACCGTAATATTTTGTCTCTTTCTTCTTTTTTTAGTGATTCTATCACTTTTAATATTAATGAATACACTTCTGCACGAATGATCTCATTCCATTTAGATCCCTCTGTTTCAATTTCTTCCCTTGATGTTGTAAGGGAAAACGGAGCATCAATAACCATAGGGATTTTTATTTTATGTCTTGTAGGAAGTCCACAGTATAACGGGAAATCAGATTGTGTACCCTCTATCGGCACATAACATGTGAGTTGCTGTTCTGTGGAAATTTCCTTATATCCTTCTTTTCGTTCCTCTAAGGCTGCATCATTAGTTATGGTAAAATTATGGCAAAAACGTTTAAAAACATATTCATTCTTTCCGATATTGATTGTTCTTTTACCTTCAGTATCGCAGATTGTTACCGTGTGCTTACCAATTGTCAGTTTTTTAAGATTCCTTAGACAAAGACACAATTCAAGTATATCTTTCTCTTTATAATCCAAAGCTAATTCGTTATTTTTCAGCTGTATCTCCATTCTTGTTCCTGATACATTTTTCTGTTCTCCCTCACATAAGTCAGGTATTGTAGGTTTCTCAGCACTTAATGAAAAATGATAATCCCCGCTATGTATTGTAACCTTTGAAGCAACAGCAAATATTGATTTAAATCCAACGCCCTTTTCGCCAATAGTGGTGCTTGTTTCCGATAATAATCTTTTCTTTGTGGATTCACCTATTGCGGTAATTGAACGAATATTTGCTCTTGTAAATCCCATCTCGTTATATTCGGTCGTAATAGTTTGATTTTTTACAGACAGCAAAAAAGAAGGAGTTACATTTGGCGCATAATTACAGTCATCTGCATTTTGTATAAGTTCTTGTATAAAACGACCTTTACCAGTGCCTGATTTTTGAATAATGTCAAGTAGTCTGCAATATCCTTCTTTCCCAAGTATTTCATGGATAACCAATCTTATGTCACGAAGCATCTGCATATAGTTTTTCTCGGGGATTGTTAGATCATCAACGGATTCGTTCAGTTTTTTTGATTGTTCACGCCACTTCATTCGCATAGTAAATAGATTGTTTGAATCAATATCACTGCAAAATGATATGAAAGATAGCAACGGCTCTTTCTCAGATATCAGAATCGCATTATAACATGGAAGAAAAACACCATTAGACTCATCAATACAGATACATTTCTTATTACAATATTCCATATACTTTCTGACTTTTTCGGGAGCATCGTTCAATTCAATATTATCACCAAGAACATCTGTGATAATTTTTCCAGATACATCAGCAATCTCCAATTTAAAACGCTTGTTCTTCTTTATTTCATCACAACATATTTTTCTCAACAGGTCAGTCAATTTGCTATGCTTTAGGATAATATATGCCTGTTCCAGAGATATTTTGATCGAAGCAATTTGAGATATTAGATCTTCTGTATATACATAGCTGACAGAATCAAGATAGTCCAAAATATCACCGGTTTTATCGGCAGACGCTAATGCTTTTCTGAACATTTCGTCTTTTACATTTTTCTTTATTTCTATCTCAAACTTATTATTTATGATTGTTGCATTAAATAGCGAAAGAGAATATTCCATCAATCTACATACTTTGTCGGGCTCTGTTATTTTTTCTTTTTCATTGAAGCAAAAGACCTCATTAGCATTTTTATATTCTCCGTCTATTGTATATAGAATCGGCAAGTCCAAATAATGAGCGCCATTAAAGAAATCTTGATTTGTCAAACACTTCTCTTTACCATTATTGTTAGCAAAAAGGCTTTCTTTTTTGCCGGGTAAGTACTTAAGGATATCTTCTTTCGCTTTTTTGCAATAGTCAAGATAAACCCGATCCATTAACTCAGACAAATATTGACTTGCCTCCTGAAACCAAAGATTATTGTCTTGAGGATCAACAAATTCTCTGGAAGCATCGAGTTTAAAAGGCGCATGAAATACAATAGGTACAGTCAGTTTTAATTGAGTGGGAAGAAATGAATATAATGCGCCCTTACCAATTTCCGAAAGGAATTCGGCATCAGGTACTACTGCACTTAAGATCATTATCTTTCCGTTTTCTTGACCTACTTTTGTATTCTCTCCATATCTTGCACAGCAGGCCATTTTTGAAAATACAACATGGTAGGTGTAACGTGTGCAACGAATCTCCCTTTTTTCTTTAAACTCAGATCCGTTCTCATAATCGTTAAGATCAACAGATATTTCTACATTGTTTTCCACTTTGAATGGGTTATAATTTTTATCATCTGTGCGCATAACATGAAATTTCATGTTTCTGAATCCATCAAAGTAGATTTTTAATGATGTAAGTTTGTTCAAAAATAAAAGAGGATTCCGGGAAAATAGTGCATCTTTTTTACAATATTGATTTTTTATTTCCTTATAGATTTGCTTTGCTTTTCCCGGAACATACAATATCATTTGTGTTCCACTGTAATAATTGAAAGCACTGTAAGCAGATATTGGGATTGTAAAATTATCCTTATATAATTCAAAAGAAAACCATCCGCTTTTTATCCATACCCTGTCCGCAACACCAAATACGGATTTAAACCCAATACCTTTTTCTCCTATTTGATTCTTTTCTGATGAAATATTTTTAGCAGCTTCGGCTATACCAGTTATTGCAAACACATTAAAAGGAGTAAAGCCTACCTCATTATAAGTTAAAACTATTTCATCATTTTCAAAATCGAAACGCATATCAAGCTTACAATCAGCGGCATCTTTATAATCGCAGTCATCAACATTTTGGATAAGTTCAAATATAAAACGTAGATTGTTTGAATACAATCCGTCTTCACCAACCGATAAAAGAGAATTGAGAAGCTGTGGATAGTTATCACCGTGAAGTTTATCGTTTTCTGCTACAGCTTCTCTAAATTTCCTTAATAATTCTATGTACATTTTGCCGCCTTCTGTAGATACTATTTCAGTTGGCATCACCTTTTTTAATCCATCTCGCAGCTGTTCAAGCCGGCGAGAGCCAAGATCGCGGCAATCAATTTTGCCATACTCATTTTGTAAATCCTGAAGTGTAGTCATTTTATTCCTCCGTTATTGTAATTACCCCATTTACCAATAATGTTGTTAATACATCTGCTCTATCGGCAATACATTTAATATCTGAAATCTTTTGAGAATGCTTTTTGCGAACTGTATCCAATTCGCTCTGGCGCATACGCTTAATGCTGTCATTGTGAGCATTTATTAGCTGCTGCTCTAAAAAATGAATACGATTATTAAATGTATTCGCTATACTTTCAAGCTTAAAAGCTTCAGTTGATTTTATATCGGTTTTATGTTTCTCTCTGGCTTCCTGCCACATTTTTACATGACGATTTTCTAAATCGGACCAATCAAACTGTCCAACAGGCTCTCTTTCAGATTCTGTCGCTTCCTCTAACAGATAAGGCAATTCTTTTGCGATTTTTTCATTCTCACAGACCGTAATCAGTTGCGTATAAGTATTATATCCTGTAAACTGCCAAGCGTATACAGAAAAAACGTATTGACCCGAAGGAATATCAGAGTTAACTCTTTTAAGATGTACATATACCATTTTGCTTTGATTAAAATATTGAGCGGCTTGTTTTGCCAGCGGATGCATTGCCGTAATAAAAAAGCTGTCACGTTCTTTTGATGCAGTTTCAGAATCGAAAGTAATAGAGTGATTAGGATTTTTGCCGCTTAAATAATTCTCCCAGGTTCTTCTTAGCGCATTTCGTTTGCCGGGAATCTTTTGAAGATCTTCTCTTAAAATCGCTCTTGCTGAAGCAGGCAGTCGAATTGTTTTAAGCGGCGATTCTCCTATAATATATCGCCCTTTACCTACACGGGAAACTATGTAGTTTTCTATCAGCTTTTGCAGAAAATATGCAGATATCCATGGATTTTCGGCTCTTTTTATTTCTTGTGATGTGGAAAATTCTGTTAAATCAAATCCAAAAAGCTCCTTCTCGGCATCTTCAAGACGTTCAAGCTCTTTCTTTTTATAAATCTCATTATCTGCTATTTGATCAAGTTTTTTATTGCGCTCTTCGTCTGTCAAATCGGTATTATAAACCAAAGAGTCAATGTCAGATGCTATTTTTCCAAGTATTTCTTCACAATCACCTATACTACTCTCAAATACTCCTATTCGCCAAAGACATCTATAGTAGATCTCAGCATCGACTGTTCCTTCGGTAATTATGTTATAAATGTTTACCGCATTACTTAGCTGTCCTCGGCGGTCAATTCTTCCTATTCGCTGTTCTATTCTCATGGGATTCCATGGCAGGTCATAATTTATCATCATATTGCAAAACTGGTAATCAAGTCCTTCCGAGCCCACTTCTGAAAATAAAAGAATATCTATGGCATTCTCATTTTCACGAGGAAGTTCAAATCTCTCTTTCAGTTTATAACGTACTTCATCATTTACACTTCCGTCAATTTGCTCAACGCGTATTCCGCATTCAGAAATTTTTCTTTTTAAATATGACAGGGTATTTCTGAATGTGCTGAAAATCATTATCTTGTTATTCGGCTCTTTTTGCTTTTCGCAGATGATCTTATATGTTTGATCAAATTTTGGATCTTCATCGGGAAGACTATCGGCAAGATCAAGTAAATTTTTTGCAATGGAAGAAAACACGTCTATCGTTTTTTCGTCAATATCTATTTCTGATACTTCATCTATCGAATCATAATCAAGCTGCTGCAGCCGTTTGTTAATAATATCTCTAATATATGGAGCAAGGCCGAAAATACAGCTTGCCGCCTGCCTACGGATAGTGCTTATCATAAAAGCTACCGTTCTGTTGCTGTGTAAGGCAGAGAGAGTTGCCTGTTCAAAACGCAGCAATTGATTATGGAGATTTTTCTGATAATCAGTAAATTCCACAGAAACTGTGTTGGAACGTCTGATGCAAAAATCCTGTATATCACATCTGCGAGTCCTGTTAAGCATTGTTCCAAAGCTATGGAGAGATTCAATATCAGAAATCAATTTTACACGTTCTTCTCGGTTTATTTTTGTGCATTTAAGGCGTTGAAGGATTTCATTATACAGGGGATTTTTTGCAATAATATTTTTTCCCCATTGCGTTTTTTTCAGTTCTGCCAACTCTTGTGAAGCATCTTCGTTCCAATTATCACCAGCAGCTCGTACTAAACGAACTGCTTGACAAATATTGGAATTTGGGAGTGACATCATATCAAATGTTTTTTTGTCAATAATAATATCCGGACGCAACAGATTGAGAAGCGTGAATAGATTGTTATTACTTGTCTGCAAAGGAGTAGCGGTCAGCATGACAACAGCATCTGCATGATCGCAAAAATACTTCGTACATTTATAGTCAAATGCCTTTTCTTTATCGGTGCTGCCGTTTCGAATATGATGTGCTTCATCAACAATAACCAAATCAAAATGAGGTTCCGGATCAAGCTCGGTTAATCCAAACACTCGATTTCTTTTTCCGCTTTCACCATTATATACTTTGGAATCAAGAATTGAATATGGAATGATCAATTTATTATATCGTGCAGGCCAATCTCCATCACGATCAGTATCAGAAATAATTTGCTTAAGAGTTGTTCCGTCGACAGGAATGAACTCCTCATCAAATCTTTTCATTTCAAGTTCCCATTTTCGTTCGGCAACTAATGGCTTGGGACAAATAACCAAAACTCTTTCCAAATCAGATCTTGCTTCAAGCTCTTTGATAATCAATCCTGCTTCAATAGTTTTTCCGACACCGACACTGTCGGCTATTAAAATGCGCGGTTCATCTGAACGAATCATTTTCAGTGCAGGACGAAACTGATAGGGAACAAAATCTATACGTGCGGAATTAAGAGAGTAAAGATTATGAGATGAAGGGTTATTGATCTGATAGGCAGTCAGGCAGCTTCTCATTTCAGAAAGAGAGAGCCACTTGTTCTCGGAAGTTTGTTTTACAAGGGTTATTTGATCGTTATAGTACTGCTTGACCTCGTTGTTTACAAATACGTTATATTGTACAGTATCTCCCAATCTCTTTACTGACATAACGACGCCTTTTGTTTCAGGGGAGCTAACTATGTATACAAGGCTATTTTCTTGAATAGAGCCTGTTGGCTTTGAACTGTCAGCATTATTTTCGGCATTGTCTGCAGTATTGGGATCATATCCTGAAATTATGCTGTTTGGCAATTCAATTGACCCAATTAAATCGTTGATCTCATTACATACAGTTTGACTTCCACCAAATTGATTTATAAATATTGAAATTGTATTCAAATCTTGAAGAATATTATCTTTTTTTGGCAATTCTACGCTGTAATGAGCCCAGTTGCTACAAACTGTCACCATCTTACGAATATTTTCATATTCGTAAGAATGGAGGGGAATAACTGTTTGTATATCATACCAAGACTCACTCGCAATTCTCAGCAATGCGGAAAAATCAAGATTTGAGAGATTTGAATAGTTTTTCTTCAAAGCAATTTCATGCTGAGTATAGCTCAATTTTGGCATAACGCACTCTTCCCACCAATTATCTGTAATTTTGGGCAAAAGTTCATTAAGCCAATTTAATAGTGCTTTTGATGCTTCATGTAAATAAGTATTCACTTTGTTTATAATGATTTGAGTATCCATATTGCTTTCTCCCGTTCTATTTTGAGATAATTATTTTATTTGTATCAAAAATAATATAGGCGTCGGATTTTTAACATATTATAACATTTTTTGATCTATTATTCAATAGCTCTATAGATATCTAAATTGCTTTAATAGAAAAACTGTGTTTTATGAGATATCTTGCTATGAATGTGAACTATGGATTTATTTAAAAAATATTTTATTATGATTTATTGTCAAATGTCAGCTTTCGATCATAAATATTCTGTTTCAACAAAAATACTGCAGATTTTCGCTGCAGTATTTTATTTATATTACAATGTTGTTATAATGCGGGTTAAACTTGGTATCCTTAAATCTGTTACTCCCCGGTGCAACGCTCCGACAGGCGGGCTGCCACTCGCACAACTGCCTTGGTGGCACGAGTTTAAAAGAAGCATAAGACTTCCTATGGAAGTCGCAAAATTTTCTCCGAAAATTTTGTCCGGTTCCGAGAATTTTTAAATTCTTTTTAAATCAGCAAATTACCGCCAACTTTCCTTGAGAGTGAGCTGTAATTAGCACAACTTTCTTGATAGAACCATAAATCAGCACAAGTTTTTGGGAGCCATAAAAAGGGGCCTGTTTTTACAGCCCCTTTTTTATAATATTACGATTTTCGGAAAAGAAAACTCACATCAACAATGTAGTATAGAAGGAAGTGTCCTTCTCACTCTCCTCCTGCTCCTCCGAGCTTTGTCCCCTGATCTCGGACAGCTTGCTCTGCGCCGCCTTCAAAAGCGCTTCGGCTTTGGCGATCTCGTCATCATCGCACATACCCTGTTCCTTGCCGCTTTTGCAGTCGTTAATATCCTTCTGCACAAGGGAAAGCACCATTTGAATTTGTGACATGCTCTTAGCGGCGGAGATCTGACGGCTGCGCTTGCCTACGTTTACGGCAACTGCGCCGCTGCGCTTCTCGCCATTATCCTCTGTCTTGCCGTCCTTCTCGGAAACCTCATTTTCCTCATCGGAAGTCTCTCCCGACTTCTCCGCTTCCTCTCCCAGGCTCTCCTTGGCGGACCTTATATGATCCTCTATCTTTTCCAGCTCTTTTTCCTTGGCGGTGGTGTCTGCGCCCCTGCTTTTGTCGATCTCGATCTGTGTTGTAAGAATACGCGCATTTCCCTCGCCTTTCTTTATAACAGCGCCTACGGTTTTGGATCGCTCCAAGGAGCTTGAAGCGGCAAGGAGCGCGCTTGTATCCTGTTCGTCAAAGCCGTCCTTGAATTTTCTCGGTTCAGATCTTGTTTCGGCAGGCTTTGAAGCTGCCTGACGTTCCTTTTGGGCTTCGATCCGCCTTTGCCTTATCTGTGTGTTGAGATCGGCTATCTGCTTTTGCAGCTCCTGTTTCTTTTCGGATTTTGCCTTGGGATCCATATCCTCGTTTTCCGCAAGGGATTGGATCTGTTTTTGAAGCTCCGCTATCTGACTTTGCAGGTTTTTGATCTGGGGATCGTCGCTTACTGTGCTTTTGGTGTTTTGTACAGCCGCGCTGTTTTCAACTCCCGAAATTTGCATATTGTATCAAGTCCTTTCTTTATAAATTTTTGACTGCGGTCATACGCTGACCGAAAACTCGGTCTTTACTTCAACCACCTTGACTTCTCCCGATCTTGTGTATGTAACGGGGTCGGTCTGCGGGGCTTCCGCGGCTTTGGCATTGACCGAGGCGTTTACTGCATCGGCAATGGGATCGCCCTCCTTTTCGGGATCGTCCGTTCCGCCCTCGGATATAACGGTTTCAAGTCCGTTTTTGTTTTCCTCAGCTCTGTTTTCAAGCTCGTCACATTTTTCTCTGATACGTTGTGCCAGCTCCTCACGATCCTGACGGTTTTTCAGCTCGTTTTCCTTTGCTTCCTGCTTCAAGCCCTCGTCAGCCGAGTATTTTTTCTCCCAAGCCTCGTCATGTGATTTTTCCACATAGCCCATGGCGCGTTCCATGGTGGCTGTGTCGCCCCTTGCCCGGGCTTCCTTAAAGACCTTCATGGGAGTGCGGATAACATTCATGGCGTTGTTTGCGCCGAGAAGTCCCTCCGCGGTTTTAGCTATCATATTACACCTCCGATAAATTTTGATAATTTATGTTTACCTAATATTATATCGTGCGCTTTAAATGCTGTCTTTAGGAAACAGGTGTCAAAAGCAGTCCTTATGGTGTGAATGGCTTCGGGGGCTGCGGAACATCACTTCACCCCGCGAAGCATCACCGTAAGCCCGAACCTGTTTCCCTCAACGCTTATATCGATATCCCCCTTGTACTTTTCCGCGCACCGTCTTATATTGGACAGCCCCAGGCCGTGACCCTCGGGGCTTTCTTTTCCGCTTAAGGGCAGTCCCGTTTTGGGGTCAATGACTATCTCTCCCTCAAAAGGATTTTCCGTCTCAATAAAAAGCAGGCTGCCCTTGACATAAGAACTGAGAACAACAGCTCTTTCACCCTCCACATCTTCACAGGCGGCAATGCAGTTTTCAAGGGCGTTGTCCAGAATAACGCCAATGTCGAATGCGTCTATCCCAAGATTTTTGGGGAAAGCAAAATCGGACTTAAGGGCAATATCCTTTTTCTCCGCCTCCTGTGCCCGCCGCCGTATGATTATATCGGTAATGGGATTTCCTGTATTGCAGGAAAAATCAAGCCTGTCAACGGTTTTCCGCATCTGCCCCAAATATTCCGAAAGGATCTCGTCCTCCTGTCCCGACTTTCCCCTGACGTAAAGGGAAATGTTGGCGATATGGTTGTGCATATCGTGTCTTAGTCCCCTTATGTCGGAGTAGATGTCCTTTATTTCGGAGATCTCTTTTTCCATGGAGGAAATTTGCGTTTCCAAAAGCCGCCTTTTCAGCTTTTCGTCATTGTATCTCATAAGCCGCCCGAAAAGCACTGCGGAAACGATAATTGCCGTAAGCAGCAGAAAGGCCGATAAGGGTACCAACAGCTTTGTGGCAGGGTATCTGTCATAAATACTGCTGTAATAGTCGTCCTTCAGCTCGTCCACGTTCATTATCTGCAAAACCACACTGATACACAAGGCGGCGGCAGGGGGAAGTATCAGAAAAGCGGTCTCGCTTGCCGCCATGACCTTGCCCTTTTCCCCCAAGCCTTTTGAAATAAGCTTAAGATACAGCCTTATCAGCAGGGCGTAGGCGATCACCGCAACAGCCGACATCAGGGCGTAGGAAATGTAAGCGATAGCGCCGCCCCATTTTACAAATATGTCAAAACGGTTATTCACCAGGTACATCAGCAGCCTGTCGTCAAATTCCCCCAAGATCCTGTAATCCAGAACGGCGATCATCAGCCCCAAAAGATCCTTGCCCGCCGTAATGCTGAGAGCGGCAAAAAGCTCGATGCCGAAATTCCCCTTAAACAAAAGCCTTTGTACAAGCAGCAAAAAGCCTATATCAAGGGCGATGCTCAGAATATCCTCAAAATAATTGAACCTGTTGAAGGCAAAATAAATGTCGATCTGAAATGGCATATACATCAGCCCGAACAGCAAAAGCCCCCTCATCTTTCCGCACTTGGGGGTAAGGAGCTTTGAGAGAAAGTGAAAGCCGAAGTAAATGTTTGCAAAATATCTGAGAAAGAGCGCGATATAGCTCGTAAGATCATATATCCCTTTTACGGTCTGTTCATACATTGACTATACCGCCCTTTCTCGCATACCTCATATAGGCTTTGACAAAATCGCGGTATTTCTGCTTAGACATGGGCAGCCTATCGCCGTCAAGGGTCACTATCTCCTCATAATCATAAGCGGAGATATTTTCCATATTCACAAGATAACAGCGGTGAGGGCGAAAAAAGCTCTCTTTCAGCAGCTCCTCAAACTCGCTTAGCTTGCCGTACACCTCAAATTTCCCCTGCTTAGTATTCAGTATCACTTTTTTGTTGCTGCTCTCAATGTAGCTGATGTCGTGGAGAAAAAACCTGCGCTGTATGCCTTGGCATTTCACCATAATAAATTTATTTTCAAGGGCGGTATCGACTTCTTTGGAGACAGCTTCAAATATGCGGAAAAATCTTTCCTCATCTATGGGTTTTGTGATATAATTAAATGCGCCCACGTCAAAGGCTTGCTCCATATATTCACGAAACGCGGTGATAAAAATTATGGCGGTTTTTCTTTCCTTACCCTCTTCAAGACCGCGCAGCTTTTCGGCGGTCTCTATGCCGGTCAGCTTTTTCATTTCAATATCAAGGAATATTATATCAAAATCCTCTCCCGACGCTATAAGTGCTTCGCCGTCGGAGAAAAGGGAAATTTCAGCGCTGTTATTGCGCATTCTTATCAGATCGGTTATTTTTAAGCATATTTCCTTGCTGTCGTCGCAGACTGCGATTTTCATTAGCTCACCGCCTTTTGGATATTTACTATATTATAACTCTTTTTTCTTTGAAAAGCTATGTTTTTTGGAGTGAACGGACGGAAAAAGGGTGTGAAATTTTTTTAAAATTTTTTTCAAAAGCGCAATATTTTTCTCCCCAAAAACGTGTATATGGGTGAAAAGGAGATTCTCTTTTATGAACGACAAAGAAATAATAACCTTGTTTTGGGAAAGGGACGAAACGGCGATACAAGCCGTCAGTGACAAATTCAACACCTATTGCCTCCGCATAGCCCTGAACATCTTAGGCAGCCCCGAGGACGCAGAGGAGTGCGTAAACGAAGCAATAATGCGGGCGTGGGAAAGCATTCCGCCAAACAGACCCGAAAATTTAGCGGGCTATTTGGGCAAGCTCACCCGCAACACCGCTATAGACCAACTCCGCAAAAGCAAAAGTGAAAAGCGGGGCGGCGGAGAATACGTGCTTATCTTGGACGAATTGTCCGAATGCGTTTCCGACGGCAAAGACATAGGGGAAACGGCAGAATATCGCGAGCTTGTTAATGCCATAAACGATTTTCTGAAAGAGCTGGACACCGTGAAACGCAATATCTGCATACTGAGATATTCAAGGCTTGAATCGGTTGCAAGTATTGCAGAAAAGCTGAATGTAAAGGAAAGCTATGTGCTGACCACTCTTTCCAGAACAAGAAAAAAGCTGAGAAAATACCTGAAGAAAAGAGGTTTTGAGGTATGACAAGAAAAAATTTATCCGACGCATTCGGCGAGATAGATGAAAGTCTTTTTGCCCTTGCGGAAACCGAAAACAAAAACATAAACGAATTATCCACAAAAACCGCCAACAATGTGCAATCCCCCATATTTATCAAAAATATAAAGGAAAACAAGGCTAAAAACCGCAGAAAAGCCATTATTTCACTAACTGCGGGTGTAGCTGCCTGCGCCGTGTTAATAGTATCATTACCTGTGCTTCTCAACAACACAGCTCCCCCTTACGGAGCGGCAGATACTACCGAAGCCATTACCCGGCAGCCGGCCCCAGACGAGACAGACTCACAGACAGAAATGACCCAAACCGAAACAGAGCCTGTTACCGAAGAGATCCCCCGTGAGCCGACAGAGATCGAGCTGTACACCAAAGTAAAAGAGATACTTAACACAGAAGATGTGTACAATGTTAAAAAGACACAATTCGATCTCAGCGGTTTTGAGGCAAACGGAGGAGATAATAACGGCGCATTGTGGAATATTTACGCCAACGTTTTTGAAGAGAACCCTATGCTTATAGACGGCAGCAGCTTTTTCTATACTCGTGTGGGAATGCAGCGGTTTCCCGAAGATCCTATTGATGATTCGGCAAGAAGATACGGGCATATATTCCTTTATGATATGGAGACAGGGGAACATACGCTGATCTTAAAAGAACGGGCTTATAAAGAGAGTAACGGTTTGCTGCTCAAGCCTGTATATTATGAAAACGGCTGGCTGTATTATTACTATATGGAAATTCGTCCTACAGAAGATTTTTACAAGTACGACGGATCGGAGCTTTGGAGAATAAACATTGAAACCAAGGTCAAGGAAAAGATAGCAGGTCTGTATGAGCCTTTTTCCGGTTATAATGAACCATGTGTAAAATCGGGAAAATATCTGTATTTTACCGATCCTGTTTATGCTTTTGGTGAGGGAAATTCACGTATACTGCGGTATGACATGGAGGAAGGACAGCTTGATGTATTTAAGGAGGACATGACCGGATATGGACCCTATGTATATAAGCATAAAGACGGCATAATATACAGCATTGGCGACGGTCATTTCTATTATCACACAGATGACGGAAAATCAGATAAGCCTTTGCCGTCATTGAGCGATTATACTCGAGGCAGCTATTCCCTTGAAGTTATAGGAAACAACGGGCTGATCTATAGGAAAGAAATAGATTTGGATACAGAATACCCATATCCAACGATTATCGGAATTTTGGACGATGAGTTTAACGGACGTGATCTTGCCGCTTTTCCGGGTATGACTTTTTTGAACACAAACACAGGCTCTGACATGAAGGTCATTCTGACAGAATCGCCCTTAACTCATAATAATGAGGTATTTATATATGACAGGGAAATGGACTGTTTTTCGCAGCTGAAGTTCCCCTCAGAAAAAGATAATGCGGTTTATTGCACGGAACAGGGCGATGAGCTCAGGATCTTGGTGTATTCGGGAGAAGGCAATGTGTGTGAGGGGTTGACGTTGTATACTATTACAAAGAAATAGAATAAAAAGGGGCTGCATTTTTATTACAGCCCCTTTAATATTTATTCTAAAAAATCACTCACCCACAACACCGTCGTCCATAGTATATCCTTCAAGAGAATTTTCCTTCACTTGAATGCACAGATACTTTATAGCAGCATCGGAGGAAGCGGAAAGCTGTCTTTTGCCCGAGGGAGCAACACGCAGGAAATCGTTTGCTGCCAGCTCCACCTTTTCGCCGTCAACGGTCATCGTGCCTTTGCCTTCGAGAATAACATAAATTTCCTCATTCTTCTTGTGGCAGTGTACAAAGGGAACTGCCGCGCCTGCGGGAAGGAAGTTTACGCTGATCTCTGCTCCTGTGAGCCCAAGATTATCGTGAAGCTCAACTCTGTCGGTGCCGCTTACGCTGAATTTTTTGAAGTTTGCCATAATAATGTCCTCCGAATGTTATTTAGTAGTAACTGCTTGGTTACCTTTATATTATAGCACTTTTAGGAACATTGTGCTGATTTTTATAGTAAAATTTCATCACAAAACCACCTTGACCTCACCGTCCAAAACCATACTCTGCGGCGTAACGATACAGTCTATCGCCTTTATCTTAACGCCGTGCTTATCCGCATACCTCAAAGCCTTTCCAAACTCGGGATCAGTTTTGTCATTTGGCGAAAACTCCCTGACCCCTTTCATCTGTATCACAAAGAGTATACAAGCTTTATAGCCCTCCCTGACCGCCTTGCACAATTCATAAATATGCTTTACTCCTCTTTCGGTGGGAGCGTCGGGAAACAGCACCCTGCCATTTTCCTCCAGGGTGACCCCCTTGACCTCGATAAGCCATTTTTCGTCCTTTGTTTCCGCATAGAAGTCAATACGCGACTGACCGTAGGTCTTTTCGGGCTTTATCAGCGCTTTTTTGCCGAATATTTTCCTGAGATATTCGCCTGCCGCCTTGTTGGGCGCCATGCTGTCCATATTTATGAGCAGGCTGCCTTTTTTCACTGCCACAAGATCGTACTTTGTCTTTCTTTGGGGATTATCGCTTAGGGCTAAATACACCTCTGCCCCCTCTGCCAGCAGCTCCTTGCACCGCCCTGTGTTTTTGACGTGGACAACCTCGGTCTTTCCGCCTATTTCAACATTTGCGATAAATCTGTTGGGGCGGCTGATAAACTTTCCCTTGACTATAACGTCATAATTCATATAAATATCAGCCCTCGGGAGTTATGCCGTAAGCGAAAGCGTTTTTATACCATACCGAATTTATATCCGCGGTCTTGACAGGATTGCCCTCGTCTGTGCTGATGACGATCTTGCCGTCGCCTATGTACAGTGCCACAAAAAGGGTTTTGGCGTCGTCGTCCATATTGAAGAAGGCAATGTCTCCCGCCGCCAGCTTGTCCATGGTTTTCTTTTCGCCTATGGCTGACATTTCCTTTGCTGTGCGGGGGCATTTTATACCGTTTTGGGTAAGGCAGTAGTAAACCAGTCCGGAATTGTCAAAGCCCTGGTCGGGAGAAGCTCCGCCAAGCTTGAAATCCTTTCCCACCTGCGCCAGCGCAGTTTCCGCAACGGAAGCTCTTTCTGCCGGAGGGGGATCAACGGGTATTATTTCCGCAGAGGGCGTTGTTGTCAAAACGGGGATAAGCTCTGTTTCAAGGGTCGTCTGTGTCACAACACCTACTTTTGGTGCGGTGGTAGTATCTGCTTCGCTTGTGTTGTTGGTGTCGGCAGGTTCCGTGTCAGGCTCTGTTTCGGGAATTGCGGCAGGATCGGCAGGGGTGTCAACAGGCGCTACTGTGCCTATGGGATCGGCGTTGGTGTTTTCTCCTTCACTGTCAGTTCCTTTGTTGCAGGCTGTGAGGGAAAGTGTTGATGCAATAGCTGCCGATAAGAGGATAATTTTTAATGCGGTGTGTTTCATGATGCCATGTCTCCTTGATGTTTGTGATGCTTGTGAAAGCTTTTTATCTTGACTTAATTATATTCCAAGTGTGGGAAAATGTCAATTACAAATCGGTTACAAGGAGTTTACAATTCGGTTACAGGGCGGTTACAAAATGGTAACAGTTTAAAGACTTGGGATTCTGCTTTACAATACGACTTTTTATGCTCCAAAGAAACTTGGTGGTGATTTATGGTTCTCTCAGG
>JAAVIE010000054.1 GCA_014799325.1 Oscillospiraceae bacterium | reverse complement strand
GAAAAGTTGTGAGAGTGGTGACCAGCTTTTTTAACTTGTGCTATCAGAGCAGTAGTGAGAGTGGTGACCAGCATTTTTTAACTTGTGCTATCAAAAAAGTTGTGAGAGTGGTGACCAGCTTTTTTAACTTGTGCTATCAGAAAAGTTGTGAGAGTGGTGACCAGCATTTTTTAACTTGTGCTATCAGAAAAGTTGTGAGAGTGATGACAGCATTTTTTAACTTGTCCTATCAGAACAGTTGAGCGAGTAGAAACCCGCTTGTGGAGATGTTGTGCTGATTTTTACGGCTCTCCCGGGAAACTTGTTCTGATTTACGGTTCTCTTGGGAAAACCGGCAATAATTTACTGATTTAAAACAGTTACGCAAGTAAAGATCCGCTTTTAAAGATGATGTGCTTTTACAGCCCATTGAATTATGTAATTATAAAAAAGCTTCTATAAAATATTAACACCCTTAACAGTAGACTTAATAACCACCTTACCATCCGCGCTCTGAAAGAACACAGTACGACCGTAATTCAATCCCGTATCCGAAGCAATGATCGGGATCCTCAATGCCGACAGCGCTTTCTTCACCGCCGCTACATTTCTCTCCCCGATATTGAACTGCTCGCTCTTAGTAGCAAACATCAGCGCACCTCCCGCGATCTTTGCCTGGATACGCCTTTTGTCCGCGCCCATTTTTATCATCTCAGCCAGCATATCGGGCAGCGCTGTGTCCGCAAACTTCATTCTGTTAAGCCTCGCGCCGTCAGTGGTGGTACTGTCAGGCAGCATTATATGCGAAAGTCCGGCTATTCCCGTAACTTTATCATAAAGACAGGATCCAACACAAGAACCCAAAGCATAAGTAACAAGCACCTCAGGATTCTTGCAAACCTTCCAGTCTGAAATACCCACAATGATATTGCTCATACCTCAATTCCAAGCTCCCTCATCAGTTTTTGTAACGATTCGATCGTAGGAATAAGAAACAGCTTTGTATTCATACGCTTGCCGTCAATACTCAGTGTTTTGTCAATATACAGTAGCTCGTCTCCCACCTCGCCGAATTCGATAACGGGTACGCTCATCAGCGCTCCCATCATATCGATGTGGAAGCCCGGGCTCTCCAATTTGACCTCAAGTCCCGAAAGCTGACCCACAGCGGAAACATAAGCGCCGCTCATAATATTTCCCACCTCGGTAAGTGCGGAGTCCTCGTCTTCACTCAGATCCAAAAGATTATTGACGTCATGACCAAAGAAAGATTTAATTACAGTGTTGACAAAATCCCTGTCCATCAGCAGCAGGATCATGCCCTCCATTCCGCCCGACATACGTGTCATAGTGCCCGCAACCACCTGTTCGGCACCACCGGGAAGCTGATCCATAGCCTCCTGGAAGCTCACTATCTTGACTTGGGGCATTTCTACCTCAACATTTTTGCTTATCAGATTTGAAAGCGCAGCAGAAGCGTTTCCCGAACCGATATTACCTACCTCTGTAAGTACGTCTAAATGAACGGGGTTAAGGTCTTTATAACCGTTTAAACTCATGAAATTCCCCTTCTTTCTGTAATTAGCCTGCAATTAGCAAAAATTATCTGATATTATTAGCGATCTGCTGCATCTCGTCAGTATACTGAACGATCTTAGCGTCAAGCTGATAGCCTCTCTGGAAAATGATCATGTTTACCATTTCTTCAGCCATATCAACGTTGGAACGCTCCAAATAATATTCCAGCTTATCCAATCCCTCATCGGGAGTAGGCTGACCCGATCTCTCGGTAATAAGGAAATGGTTGCCGTCGTCCTGCGCCAATCCCCAGTTGTTGGGAACGGTGTAAACGCCGATCATATCCGACAGTTCAGAATAGTTTATGGTATCTGTTTCCTGCAATACACCGTTGATGTCCTCTTGCCAAACAAAAGGCACAATAATGTGGTTGCCCTCATAATCAAGCACAAAGTCGCCGTTGGAATTGACTAATTCCCAATGATCGTCAACATTTGTGATATGGAAATCACCGTCGCGTGTAAGATACTCGTTGCCGTTATAGTCTCTTACCAAAAAGAAGCCGTCATTAGGCAGCGCCCAGTTGAGAGGCTGGCTGGTATCAGTAAATCCGCTTATATCAAAGGTAAAATCAGTCTTGTTAAGATACTGTCCGTGACCCGTATCCCAATCAGGCTCAGTAGCTCTGTACTCGGTATAGATACAGTCCGCAAAGCTGGGTCTCAGCGCCTTGTAGCCAACAGTATTGGAGTTAGCAATATTATTTGCAGTAACGTCCATACCGTCCTGCTGTGTGATCATACCCGTACATGCGGTATAAAAAGCTATATTCATACTTGTTTCCGCCCTTCCAAAATTTATTAGGTCAATATAAAAATATCAATTTCCAGAGTTCCAAAATTCAAAAATCAAGCTTCAAAGCTCAAATTCAGAAAAACGGCTTCATGCTTCAAAGAAGCCAAAATTTAAATTTCCCATTCAGAAATTCAAATTCCAAAATTCAAAAATCAAGCTTCAAAATAAAAACCCAAAACTTACAGCTCAGAAATAGTCATACCCTTTTGGTTCATACTGTCAAAGCCCTTGAATATCTTACTGCTTGCTTCATACATTCTGTGAGCTTCCATAGCCTGTGTCATTTCCTTTACCGCATCAACGTTAGACTTCTCATAAGCTCCCTGGATAACGGCAAAATCGTCCCACTCGTCCTGAGGGATCTGCATAGGCTCTCCCTCATACAGGAACAGGCTGTCTCCCTCCTTATGAACATCGGTTCCGTCGGGAATATATGTAAGCAGCAAGGTATCTATCACCTGATCGTTTTCGTCAAAGATAATACCTCTCTCGTCAATTCTAAAATCATCGTTGCCTATATAAATATCGCCGTTCTCGCCCTGAACACGGCCAACGCCGCCCAACCACAGATAGCCCTCACTGTCAAGACCCCACTGACCATTGCGGGTCTGATAGATCTCTCCGTCCTTTTCATATCTGATATTAAAATACATATTGCCGTAAATACCCACATCAAAAGGACTGTCTGTAAACTCAAAGCCGCCCTGATCCAGGTTGGTCTTAGAAGTATCCACATAAGTCTGATAGTAGGTACCCGAAGTATCGCTTCTGTGACCCACAAGATAAAGCTGTTCCCTGAAGGTGTTGAGAACGATCTCGTCCTTGCGGTAGCCTGCGGTATTTATGTTAGTGACATTGTTGGAGATGCAGTCAAAAATTCTCTGCTGGTTTATCATTGACTGCGCCGCGCCGTATAATCCTCTGTTCATAAAAAATCCTTTCCGCTGCCGAAACCGACAGTATCAACTATATGATTCTATCTCAAAATAACTCAAAAATATGATCCTATATCAAGTTAATGCAAAGATCCAAACGTCCTGCCCGACCCGATCCGCTTTAATGCTCTTGAATCGGCTCTAATTCACATAGTCCTGCAATTTTCTTTTCAGCAGCAGCATCGCCTTTGAATGTATCTGACAAACTCTCGACTCACTTACGCCAAGCACCTTGGCAATATCGCCGAATTTAAGTCTTTCATAATAATAAAGTGAAATTACCTGCTTCTCACGGGGCTTCAGCTCATTGATAGCAGCAGTAAGGACTTCCTTCAATTCCTTTTCGTACATCTCCTGATCCGCAGCAAGTCCGCCCTGCTCCGCATCTTCAAAGTTGTCCTCATAAAGCAGCTCTTCAAAAGAAAGGGTAGCCGCTCCTGCCAAGTCCGCCATAGCTCTCAGCATTTTTTCCTTAGGCATCTCTAAATGATCCGCCAGCTCCTGATTGGTAGGGTGACGGTCAAGCTTAGTATAAAGCTCGTTATAAGCCGCCTCAAGAGTATGCCCGAAATGCCTTACCCGTCTCGGGATCCAATCCTGCTTGCGTACAAAGTCAATAATAGCGCCCTTTACGCGTATAGCCGCATAGGTCTCAAACTTGACCCCGCGCTCAATATCGTAGGTCTCCACCGCTTTGATCAGTGCCAATACTCCCTCGTTGACAATATCGTCCACTTCAGCGTATTTGCAGTAAATACCTCTGGTAGACACGGCAACATACCGCACAATATCCATATACCTCAACACAATATCATTACGCAGTCCAACGTCCTTAGTCAGCCGGTACTGCTCAAACATGGCAAGCTGGGATTGTGTTTCTGACACGCCGTATCACTCCTTCCCCAAAGCGGAGAATAAATTATTGAGGCAATTAAAAATACCCATACCTATAATAACATATTTCACTGCCATTTTTCAAGCATTTTCACATAATTTTTTCAATTTTTCACGGAATATCTCACAATTATTACTAATTTATACCAATTATATACTAATATTACCAACAGCCTGGATCTGCGTATTATTATCTATCTCACTGTAAGACAAAACCGTAATACCCGGCATAAACTGATCCAGCAGCTTTTTGTAGTAAATTCTTGTAAAAGGCGACATGAGAATTATGATCGAGGGCAATACGTCCTTCACCTTGTCTATCTCGTCGCTGGTATTCGCTACAATAGCGTTGACCGTTTCAGGATCAATGGAAAGTACGCTGCCTCCGCTGCTGTTTTTCTTGACGCCCGCAATAATAACGTCCTCCAGCTTGGGATCAAGGGTAATAACACGCAGCGAACCGCCGTCCGAAAATCTTCTTGTGATAGTACGCTTCAAGGACTGTCTTACATACTCCACAGTAAGCTCCATATCCTTCAATGTAGCCGCATGATCGCCCAGACATTCTAAAATGGTCTCCATATCTCTTATGGGAACGCCCTCTGCCAGCAGCATACACAAGATCTTCTGCAAATAACCGTAAGAAATAACAGCAGGCACCAGATCCTCCACGATAGTGGAATCTGTTTTCTTCACATTCTCCACCATAGTGCGAACGTCCTGACGGCTGAGTATCTCCGAACAATGAGCCTTGATGACTTCGGAAAGGTGAGTTATCATAACAGAAACAGGGTCGATAAGTGTATAACCCGCAATATCCGCCATGACCTTCTTATCCTCGCTGATCCACTTAGCGGGAATACCGAAAGCAGGCTCAATAGTGTCGATACCTTCAACAGGCTTGGTGACTTCGCCGTTATCCAGTGCCAACAGGTGATCTACCAATATCTCGCCTCTTGCAACTTCCTCGCCCTTTATCTTAATAACATACTGGTTAGGATTGATCTCGGGGTTATTTCTCATACGCACTGAGGGAATTACCATACCCATATCCAGCGCAAACTGCTTTCTGAACAGCACCACGCGGTCGATAAAGTTTCCGCCGCTCTTCTCATCGACTAAATGCAGCAAGCTGTAACCGAACTCCATTTCGATCTGCTCCACACTCAACAGTTTAAATACATTGTCAATATCTCTGTAATAATTGCTGTCACCCTGAGAGTTGGCAGCCTTGATCTCCTCCAGCTTCTTTTGCTCCTCCGCCTCGGCTATCATGGCAAGCTCCTGTTTCTTTCCTCTGGAAATAGCATAGCCGCCTAAAATAAGCGCAACACCCAGGATAATAAGAATAGGCTTGGGGAAACCCGGAACCAGCATCAGCGCAATACAAACGCCGCCTGTGATAAACATAACGGTGGGATTCCTGGTAAACTGCATCTTAACGTCCTCGTTGAAGCTTCCGGTAGAAGCGGAACGGGTAACTACCATACCTGTGGCAACAGAGATAAGCAGTGCAGGGATCTGTGAGCAAAGACCGTCACCCACGGTAGCCAAAGAATAAGTAGACATAACGGTGTTTATGTCGCCGCCGTTGATAATACCGATGACCGCACCTGCGATAAGGTTTACCAGCGCAGTAATGATCGAAATAATAGCGTCTCCCTTTACGAACTTGGTAGCACCGTCCATAGCTCCGAAGAAATCACTTTCTCTCTGCACATTGGCGCGGCGTATCTTTGCTTCTTCATCTGTAATAGCGCCTGTATTCAGGTCTGCGTCAATAGCCATCTGCTTACCGGGCATAGCGTCCAGGGTGAAACGGGCAGCAACTTCACTGACACGCTCGGAACCCTTTGTGATAACAAGGAAGTTTACCAAAACTATAATTATAAAGATAATGAATCCCACAACGGGGTCACCGCCCATAACGAAGCTGCCGAAGGTCTCAATTACTCTTCCTGCATAACCGCTGCTGAGAATACCACGGGTAGTGGAAATATTCAGCGACAGTCGGAACACGGTAGTTATTAGCAGTATAGTTGGGAACGCCGAGAACTCCAACGCTTCCTTTATATACATGGTAATAAGCAATATAATGACTGAAAGGGAAATATTAACAAGCAGCAAAAAGTCCAGCAGTGCGCCGTCAAACACGCTGTTCAGAGGAATAATAAGGGCGAGAACGATAAAGATTACAAATACCGCAAATACGTTGCTGCTGATTTTTTTAAGCATATTGTATCGTCCTCCTTATTTAAAAGAATTTCAAAATTCTTAAAATAAAGACTCCGCACCGCAAGCGGCGCTCCGCTTTATTTTAAGAACCGGTCAGATTTTTTTCAAAAATTCTGACGCTTTTTGAAATTCGTGCTGTCAAGAAACTTGCACGAATTTATGCCCGCTTGTCGGGAGCTTGTGCGGATTTGAACCCGCTTTTCGGGAACTTATGCGAATTTGTACCCGCTTTTCGGAAAATTGTGCGAATTTATTGTTCTCTCAGGAAACTTGGTGATAATTTACTGATTGGAAAAGAATTTCAAAATTCTTAAAATAAAGACTCCGCGCCGCGTTGCGTCGCTCCGCTTTATTTTAAGAACCGGTCAGAATTTCCGTAGGAAATTCTGACGCTTTTTGAAATTCGTGCTATCAAAGCACTTGTGCTGATCTATACCCGCTTTTTGGAAACTTGTGCTGATCTATGCCCGCTTGTCGGGAGCTTGCACTGTTTTTTGCCCGCTCTTCGGAAACTTGTGCTAATTTATACCCGCTCTCCGATTCCGCCGAACTCTCCTGCTCTCATCGGGAGTATCATTACTGATAACGGGCTTGATACCCTTAGCATGAAACATTTCTGTCAGCACCACAGCCACAGCCGAGTACAATTCGGGCGGTATCTCCGCGCCTATCTGCACACTGTCATACAAACTGCGGGCAAGAGGTCTATTTTCAGTGACATAAACATCATTTTCCTCTGCCACCTTAACTATCTTAAGCGCCAGCGCATCCATACCCTTTGCCACGACACGAGGCGCGCTCAAAGCATTTTCCGATTCATATTTCAAAGCCACAGCATAGTGAGTAGGGTTCCTTACCACCACATCTGATGTAGGCACGTCCTGCATCATTCTCCTTTGGGAGATCTCACGCTGTTTCTGCTTTATCTTGCTCTTTATCTGAGGGTCGCCTTCGATCTGCTTATACTCGTCTTTTACTTCCTGCTTTGACATTTTCAGCTTTTTTTCATACTGCCACCACTGAAACACAAAGTCAGCCGCCGCCACAAAGGCAAGCACAATAAACACCAGCATAACGATATCGAAAACCGAACTTGCTATATAATACACTGCCTGGATAGGCTCCATATCGGGCATCTTCCCGAAAACCACAAGCCTGTCTTTTATCTGAAAATAGACGATAACGCCTATTATTGTCAGCTCCAGCATTCCCTTTATAACATTAACAAAGGACTGCATGGAAAAAAGTCTCTTAGCGCCCTGAATAGGACTCAATCTCGAAAACTTGGGGCGAATGGCCTTCATACTGAACAAGCCCCTCGTCTGCGCCAACACGGTGATTATTGAAGTAAAGCCGATTATCACCGCCACAGGCCCCACTATCATTATCCCGTACTTAGCGATCTCCAAGCCTGTTTTCTGCACAAATTCCACACCGAATTCCTGCTCGCTTCCCACATCGGACAAAAACTTTGTCAGCATCTCGCCCATAGTGTTCAGCATATAGCCGCCAAGGAGCTTAAGCACCACAAAGGTGGCGACAATAGAAATTGCAATAACTACTTCATTACTTTGGAGAGCCATACCCTCTTTTTCACGCATATCACGGCGTTTTTTCGGGGTGGCTTTTTCGGTTTTTTCTTCGCCTGCCGTAATGATCCCCCCTTAGTCAGCCGTTATTACTATATCATACTATAACATAAGATCTTTTATAAACTCTATCACAAAATTCTGACATTTGATCATCTGCAGATCGTCCGCAGCTACTGTCCAATAAGTCCGATCATGTTATCCAAATTCCTGAACATTATTCCCAGCAAATATTCAAGAAAATCAGACAGCGGCTTTGCCACCGCCAGCAGCACCAGCAGACCCACAACGATCTTAAGCTGAATGTTAAGTACAAATATCTGAATGGTAGGCACCGCTCTCATCATAACGCCGATAAGAAATTCGGTAATAAGCTCCGCCGCCAGGATAGGCATTGCGAACTTCGCAGCCAAGGTCAGCACCACACCCAAATAGTCTACAATAAATTTCACAAGATTGAGGGTATCGGGGGTGAAGCTGTACCCAAAGGGCAAGATGTCATAGGATTTCACAAAAAGCTCCACGTATTTCAGATGCCCGCCCACAATGAAGAAATACAAAATAAAAAGATAATAAAACATATTAGCGAACAGCGGCATCTGGATACCCGTCATAGGATCCATAGCCTTAGCCATACCGAAGCCTATCTGTGTATCCATAACTTCGCCCGCATATATGATAACTGTCAAAATAAGATTTACAAAAAAACCCAAGATCAGCCCGACCACAAGCTCTTTTCCCAAATTCATAACTAAAGGGAAAAATCCGCTTTCGGTATAAACAAGCTGATCCCCCATATAGCCCATTGTCACCATAGACATGACCATAGTGGCGCCGACCTTTATTCGGGTGGGAACATTCTGCCTTGAAAAAATAGGATTAAAGGTAAATATTCCCGACACACGGGCAGTTACCAGCAAATAGGCATAAAAATTGCCCATTATCCATTCCCAGATCAGATTCAAAGCAATTTACCTCTTTTAAAAATTAAGCCGTTCTCAAACAATTATCAAGCCTTTATCAAAACGTCAACGATCATAAGCTATCGTCAATAAGCATTATCAAGCCATTATCAGGCAATTATCAGCCTAAAGGCGTATTAGCCATAAGCTGAAAGATCTCCTGCGTAAAATCTATCAGCGAATTTATCATCCAAGGACCCAGCGCCAACAGCGTAAGCGCAACTATAATTACTTTAGGGGCAAAAGTCAATGTCTGCTCATGCACCTGTGTAGCCGCCTGCAAAATAGCGATAATAAGACCCACGAGCATTCCCACGATAAGCAAAGGAACACCCAGCTTAAAAGCGAGCCAAACAGCGTCTTTAAAGATCTCCATGGCAAGCTCCATAGTCATTGCACAGCACCTCCCCTTTTTTATCAAAAAACTTTATCGGAAAATCTATCAAAAAATCGTCCTATCCAGATCAAAAAACAAAACCGACCCCGCTACAAATTAAATGAAGAAACAAGAGTGCCAACCAGCATCTGCCAGCCGTCCACCAATATGAACAGCAAGATCTTGAAAGGCAGTGAGATCATAGCAGGAGGCAGCATCATCATACCCATTGACATAAGCGTCGAGGACACCACCAGATCTATAATAAGAAAAGGAATAAATAGCATAAATCCCATTTGGAAAGCTCTTGTAAGCTCACTTATAATAAACGCGGGAATAACTACCTGAAAACCAAGCTGGCTCTGATAATTTTCAAGGGTAATTTCGTTTACGTCCACCGCTACAGGCTCATCGCTATCCACAGTATCATTGGAATAAATGGTGATCTCCTGCAAGTCCAGGAAAAACTTCATATTCCTGTTGGTGGTCTGCTTCAGCATAAAGGTTTTCAGCGGCTCCCCCGCCTTCTGTATAGCCTCGCTGGTAGACAGCTCCCCATTTGAATAAGGCACATAAGCCACCTCGTTGATCTCCGAAAACACAGGCCACATAATAAACACCGTCAAAAACAGCGCGATACCCGTAAGTATCATATTAGGCGGCGTAGAGTTGGTCTGCATAGCGGATCTGAGAAAGCTCAGCACGATAATGATACGTGTAAAGCTGGTGAGCATTATCATAAAGGAGGGCGCCACAGACAGCAAGGTTATCAGAATAATGACCTCGATAGGCTCCGAAGCGTCCACGCCGATAAGCTCATACAAAGCCGACCTGTCGGTATCGTCCAGTATCTCCTCGCCGTCGGGAGTGGCGGCAGTATTATCCGCATTATTATTTCCGCCAATAATGGGTTGTGTCTCATTATCATTGTCAGCGGCGGAAACTCCCACCGCAATGAACATTCCCGTCAGAATAATGCAAAGAGTCAGCCCCAAAGACACAAAGAACTTGAGAAAAAGCTTTTTATTCTGTTGTAAAGCCTTAGACAAAAGCACTTTCATCAGTTCTTCTCCTTGTTTTTTCAAATCGTTTTTTTAAAGTATCAGCCCTAAAAATTCCGTTTTTACCGAAACCATTTCAGGCTATTTTCTTTTTTGGGGAATCGTGTTACCGCTCTTTGGGTCTTTCTTCCTCTTTTGGGGGGATTCGCCTTACCGCTCCTTTGGTCTTTCTCCCTCTTTTGGGGGAATTCGCGTACCGCTCCTCGGGTCTTTCTTCTTTTGGGGGAATTCGTATTACCGCTTCTCAGGTCTTTCTTCCTCATTTGAGGAAATTCATGTTACCGATCTTCGGTCTTTTCCCCGTCAGTCTCAGCCGACTTTTCGCCGCCCCCCTGCTCCTGCTTCTTGAAAAAAGCAGATGCAAGCACGGTCTTAAAATCGGGAGTCTGCTCCATATCCAGATACTCCTTTTCGGTAATATCTAAATCGCACAGCTTCTCCATTCTCTGAGAGGTGACGCCTAAAAGCATGACCTTGCCGCAAACGCTGACTACCAGCATCATACTGTCACGACCGATACTCACCCTGTCAAGCACTCTCAGCCGGCTTCCCGACTTGACGCTGACCCCTTTGTTCAGCTTTTTTAATGCGTAGAACAAAAAAAAGATCAGCCCGATAACTCCGATAAAGGACAACAGCCATTGTAACCAGTCCAATCTTTTTCCTCCTCACATTAAAAAGCCTTGTCTTATGTTTTTGTACGATATGCGATATTCTTATAATTTCCGTATAGAGCAGAAATATATATACTATTTGTATAATCTTGTGTGATCCTGTATGATCCATACAATTCAGCAAGTTATATAAACCGTATAAACCATACAAACTTTATACGAATTGTATATCTTTACCGATGCGGTAACAAATTGCTTTTTACCCAATTCAGCTTCTGACGCACCGAAACAAGAGCAAGGCATAAGCACTCCCAAGAGAATTTCCAAGTACAGGATCTATCCGAAAAGATCAAGACAACGGAATAAACCGGCATACACCAAATTATCCCATAATGCCAAAAATCTCCAAAAGGAAAATTTTTCCCTGCTCTATCTAACGGAAAAATCCCGACGCCGACCCGAATAGAGCGGCGATCGGGAAATATCTTCAATTTAAAAGATTAGCCCAGAACCTTCTGAACAGTCTGGATAATACGCTCAGCCTTAAAGGGCTTAACGATAAAGTCCAGCGCGCCCAGCTTGATAGCTTCAACTACCATTGCTTCCTGACCCATAGCGCTGCACATGATGACCTTTGCGGCGGGATCCTTGGACTTGATCTCCTGCAATGCTTCAATACCTGTCTTGTTGGGCATTGTGATATCCATAATTACCAAAGCGGGCTTCTCGGCGTTGTAGGTGTCAACGGCGATCTGACCGTCGGCAGCCTCAATAATGCTTGTGTAGCCGTTCTTTGTGAGGGCATCCTTGATAAGCATTCTCATAAATGCCGCATCGTCTACCAAAAGAATCTTCTTGTCCATGTTACCTTATCTCCTTTATGTTATTCCAAATTAGTCATTGCTTAAATTAGCCTGAACTTGCTGATTTTGCTTGAGCTTGCTTAATTATTGTTTAATGTATCCATCAGCTTCGACCTGATGATCTCGGTGATTCTTACCGCGAAGTTATCGTCGATAACCACCACGTCGCCTTTAGCGATCAGGTTTCCGTTGACTACGATATCCACAGGCGCTCCTGCCTGACGCTCAAGCTCAATAATGGTTCCCTGTGAGAATTCCAGAATATCCTTTACCTTACGTCTTGCGCTGCCTATCTCAACGGAGATCTGCAAAGGCACATCCATAAGTAAGCTAAGGTTATCCTTCTGTTCACCGGTCAGCTGAACGGAGGGTTCACCAAAGTTCTGGAACTGAGCGTTTTGTATATTAACAGGCACTGCAGGTGCAGGCGCGGGATATCCGTAACCGGGCTGAGGAGCAGGATATGCATAAGGAGGATAGGGATAAGGATAACCCTGATCTCCTGTAGGCTGAGCCATGGGAGCCGCTGCAGGTGCAGGCGCTGCCGCAGGTGCGGGAGCAGGAGCAGCTGCAGGTGCCGGCGCAGGAGCCGCAGCAGGTGCAGGAGCTGCTGCCGCAGCAGGAGCCGCTTCTGCGGGAGCCTCTTCTTCAAGTCCCTCACCAAGCATCTTATCCGCAATGGTCTTTGCTAACTCGGCACTCATTACCGAAGCAAATTCCGACTTGATAACTCCGTCAATGGTGAGATCGAATGTTACCGAAACTACTGTATCTCCGGGTTCAAACTCGTTTACGTCAAAGTTACTGCTGACCTCGTCCATTATAATGGGTTTCGGTGTGGAAATATCGACCGTAAATCCCAGGAAGTTTGAAAGAGCGGTAGCACTGGCGCCCATCATCTGGTTCATTACCTCGGAGACCGCGCTTATATTAAGCTCGTCAAATTCAAAATCCGGCGATACTACCAGGGGCTGACCCATTAACTGATTCAGAATGAGCTGAACGTCGTCCTGCTTCCAAACCATCATGTTGGTGCCGCTCAATCCCTTAACATACTGGATCTTAACGCAGACAGCAGGCTCTAACTTATGGTACTCCATTTCCCTTGCGGTCTTGACCTCAACTCTTGGGGTCGTGATCCACACCTTTGCACTCAAAAGCTCCGATACCGCAGTTGCGGCGCTGCCCATGCTTATATTCAGTATTTCGCCAATGGCGTCTTTTTGGATATCTGAGAATTCAATGTTTTCCATCAACTAAACCTCAATTCTATAAACATTTTCGATTTTAACAGCCTTTTTATTATTGTAAATTCCCGGCTTTCCGTCAAACCAATCCTTGTCGCCGATACGCAGCACCACGTTGCTGCCAATGTTTTTATCCAAGGGAATTATATCGTTGACCTGCAAATGCAGCACATCTGACATTTGCAGCTGGGTCTCGCTCAATACAGCCGTTATCGTCAAAGAGGACTGATTCAGCGTATTCATTATGGAATCGCGCCTGTCTGCCTCTCTCTTGGGGTCAGTGTTCTTCTTGACTGCCCTCTGGTTCTTGGTGACATAATTCATCATTATCTCATCAAGGTTAATAGCGGGCATACAAACCGAAATTACGGACTTGTTCTCATCGTTTACGGTTACTTCAAGAGCAATGATCATCATAGTATCGTCATAACCTACGGTGGAGATAACACGGGAGTTGGTCTCCATTCCCGAAAGAGTGGGGTGCAGATTCATGTAGTTGCTCCATGGCTCTTCCATCATTCTCGCCATATCCCCCGTGACTTTTTTCATCACGTTTATTTCAAGCTCGGTAAAATCTCTGTCCAACTCTGCCGGAACACCCCGTCCGCCCAACAGTCTGTCTATCATCGTAAAGGTGAGAGAGTTGGAAAGCTGGAGAATGGTGGTGAATTCCTCCACATTCTGGGAGTCGATGCCAAGATCCACAAGTCCCATAATTACATAATCGGGAAGCGCGTTGTTATACTCAAAATACCTCTGTTCCTCTATGGAGATCAGGCTGACCTTACAGTAAAGTCTCAGCAGTCCGGTAAGATAGGACGAAAGCGAACGTGCATAGCTCTCAAATATGGTTTCAAGACTGCGTATCTTTTCCTTAGTGAACTTTTTCGGAGAACGGAAGTCGTATTCCTTGACCTGTTCCTTTTCGTCCTCTGAGGCTGTTTCAATAACCTCTCCCGAAAGAGCTTGATTTAAAAGGGCGTCTATTTGTTCCTGCGTGAGCGTATCCGCCAAATCATATCGCTCCTTTCGCTTTTCTTATTTTAACTTCAATGATCCTTGGAATTTTCTTTGGTAATATCCTTAGTAAACTCTATAAAAAAGTTATCCTTAACTTTTTGGCATAATTGATCTTGTTTTTTGCGGCTGCAATACCTCCGCTTAACCCCAAAAATCACAGACAGAATATTCCGTCCATGAGATTTTGGGTATTTTAAGCAATCTGCAGCTTTGCAATTTTCATTGAGGCTTTAATCTCCGTCGTCCTCAGACCCGCCGCCGTTCTCAATAATATTTCCGTTCTCGTCCACCTCATGGATCAGGTCGTCGGGAATACCGGTGACTTCTCCGGGGATAACAGGGCCGCTTTCGTTGCCCTCCACCGTTCCCTCCTGGCTGACGTTGGTGCCGTACTTATCCTCGAATTTGTCGAGAATATCCTTGATCTTATCCTCGTCGGTGGGGTGGTTGAATCCGGATCCGCCTTGAGCGATGCCGTAGTCGTAGGTGAGTATATCCTGCAAAGTAGCATTGCTAACTGTGTTGTTTTCGTTTCTTATAATGGTGATCTCGACGCGGCGGTTCTGGCTTCTGCCTTCCTCCGTGTCGTTGTCTGCAAGGGGCTTGTTTGGACCCCAGGCTTCCAGCTTGAAGACCTCCTGCTCCACCGTCCTCTGATAATCTATGTGCTTTATTACCGAAGAAGCGCGGGCAGCGGAAAGATCCCAGTCGTTGATCTCGCTCACAGCCTTGGCTGTATGACCGGAAACCACCATCTGCGCAATATAATCTCTTACCGCCTTGATACCGGGCAAAAACTGATTTATAGCCCTTCTTCCCTCGTTGGTAAGCTCGGCGCTGTTGGGTTTGAACAAAACTCCATCCTTGAATCTTATGGTAATAGAACCGCTGGAGCTTACGGAAATGGTGATATCCTCGCCGAATTCGCTTGAATCCGCAACACCTGCCAGCCAGCCTGCCAATTCGCTGAAGTCTGTAAGGGTAGCGCCTTCAACATCACCGTCACTTGCTGGAGGCTTGGTGGTATTTCCGTCATCATCATTGGGATTGTCTGTTTTGAGGGGATCCTCGTCCAATACAAAGGGGTTTACATAAGAACCCGAAGAAGTGAAGTTCTGGAAAATGTACTGCCACTTTACCAAATCGGGAGTGGAAGATGCATAAAGCATAACGAAAAAGCACATCAACAGCGTAACCATGTCCGAATATGTAGCCATCCAGGCGTCGGCGTTTATCTTCGGACGTTCTTTTTTCTTAGCCATTTCGTCTGCCTCCTTCCTTGATTCCGTCAGCGCTTACAAATAATATCTGCGCCTATGACCGATGACAGCCGCAAAGCTCGACAAAAAGCCCTTAGTCCAAGCTTTTACCGACTTCATCTATATAGTATAACATATTTCTTTTAATTTTGCAAATGGAAATAGCTGTATTCTTGAAAATCAAATAAAATTTTTCTACAAATTTTATTGATCACTCGGAAGTGGCTCCGCCGCCCTCCGATTTCTTCAGATCCTTGTCGGCGATCATAAATTCAAGCTTTTCTCTGATAAGCGTGGGGTTAAAGCCCGAAGCGATAGCCATTGCTCCCTGACAAATTATCTGCATACACAAGATCTCGTTTGCGTTGGCATTCTTCAGCGCACTGTCTATAGGCGCAAATATAACGTTAGCCAAAAGCGAACCGTAGAAGGTGGTGATCAGCGCCGTAGCCATGGCGGAACCCAGGTTATCGGGGTTTTCAGCCATTGTCTTCAGCATGTTTACCAGACCAACGAGCGTACCCAACATACCGAATGCAGGAGCCAGCGCAGCGCCCTTTTCAAAGAACGCGCAGTTAGCGGCATGACGGTCATCGGTAAAGCTGATAGCTTCCTCCAGCATCTCACGGATCTTTTCCGTATCGTTGGCGTCAACCAGCAAAAGCAGACTCTTCTTCATAAAAGGATCCTTTGCCTTGTTGGCGCTGTCTTCAAGAGTAAGGATACCCTGGCTTCTTGCGATCCTTGCGTACTCGCAAATTTCGTCGATATACTTCTGAGGATCATACTTAGGAGGTATAAACGCTATTTTAAAAAGTACGGGAAGGGATTTCAGCGTTGAAAGCGGGAAGCTGGCTATAAGTCCGCCCAAGGTACCTCCTACGGTAATAGCCAAGCTGGGGATATCTACGAAGTAGCTGAATTGTCCTCCGTTCATAATACCAAAGATCGTAAGACCAAAGGCCAGCACCCAGCCTATTATAATCGTAATATTCACAATAAACCCTCCGTTTTTTCTTATTTGGCAGCTATATACTAATACTGCCTGTATAATTTAACGCAATATTTGCGGATCAGTCGGAATTTAAATCGCTGTTTCTTCTGCTGAGACTTTTTCTGCTGCTGCGGTTAAATGCGATAATTTTTTCCATGATCTCGTCCATAGATTCCTGAACGATATAGCTGTGACCGTTGTTTAAAACCACAATGGTATCGGGACTCTGTGTCACCGTTTCTATATTATCCTCATTAAGCATAAACTGCTTACCGCCCAATTTAGTAAGAAAAATCATGATCAAATCAATGCAAAAGCATTGCTCCTTAAAATATTTAAAATATAAAGTATTTAAACGTTTAAACCCACCGTTTTCGTAAAAGACAAAAAGAACAAAAACGGTATTTTTGACTTTCAGTAAAGTCTTTTATCACTTTTGGCATTATCTCCTCTCCTGTAGCAGCCTACAGGAGAGGGTAAGCCAAATACCGAAATTCGGTATAAATTCATAAGATCATAAAATCATGAACGTGTTCCCAAAAGCATTCCCGATAATTCACGAGAATACCCAAGATCACCCGTCAAGAAGCCTTTTAAGCTTTAGACCTCAGAGAAATTACCTCTTCAGGTTTACAAGCTCTTCAAGCATTGTATCGGTAACGGTGATAACACGGGAGTTAGCCTGGAAGCCTCTCTGTGTAATGATCATATCGGAGATCTCCTGTGAAAGGTCTGCGTTGGACATTTCCAAAGCATTGGAAACGATAGAGCCAACACCTACATCGTTAGGAGTCTTGACCTCAGGATCGCCTGAGCTGAGAGAAGGCTGCCAGTAAGATGTACCAACCTGGTTAAGACCCATGGGGTTCTCAAATACTGCCAAGTCGATACGACCCATAGCGATAGTGCCGTGGATAGCGTGAACACCGTAGATAACGCCGTCGTCGTCGATATAGATCTGATCCAGATCCTTGGTGGTCTGCTCTGCGGCATAACGTCCGTCTACCAGCTTAACAGTGTCCATAGCGTCTGCAAAATCCTTGAAGAAGCCGTTTACACCGCCTGTTAATGCTGTTCTGTAGGTGTTTTCGCCTATCAATTCAAGATCGGTGCTGGTAAGTGTATCACCTTCTGTACGCTCCCATTCGCCGGATGTGGCGTTCAATCTTTCGATAGTTACGGTAAGTCCCTTGCTCTGGTTATCCCCCGCAGCTTCCTTAAGGAGCTTGTTGATATCAGCTTCGGTCAAGTCCTTGGTGGAAGGAACGGAAATTGTGAGAACGCCCTCGCTCCATCTTGCAACAGGCTCGGTGAGCTTATCATTCAGCTTAAGGTTGATCTCGTAGCCGTTAGGCTTATCACCGCCCTGCTCTGCGGTAAAGGTGAGCTTAAGCTCTTTTCCTATTGTAAAACTGTTCTGCGCTCTTATAGGACGCTGCAATACACCTACTTCACCGTCATCTGTCTGAGTAACGGTTATTGCTCCGGCATCGGCTGCATTGATATCCTGTCCGGAAACAGAAAGCTGCTTGTATTTATTACCGCCGGCTGCTTCCTGAATTGCAGCTTCAATCTGACCTGCTGTTACTGTTCCCGAAGCAGGAATAGTTATTGTAAGCGTATCGTCATTCCAACGTGCGTCAACGGCTGTTGCGTTGGCATTTGTTGCCATAGTGATAGTAAAGCCGTCACCGTCGGGTCCTGCCTCGCCTGCTGTCAAAATAAGGTTTACGCCGTCTCCTGTTGCAGTGTACTCGGACTTAACGGGAGTAACGTCCCAAGGAAGTGTCTCGAATTCAAAGTCGATGCCAAATTCTCTTCCAAGGTCAATATCGCCCATTGCAAGGGCGTCGTCAAATGCCTGCTGGAACTGCGCAACAGTTTCATAGTCGCCGTTAAGATTCATATAAACGGTGAGGCTGGAGCTATTCTGTACAGCAAAAGGAGTCTCGCCGTCTTCAAGATCAATGATAGTAAGAGAAATATTTCCCTGAGGTCCAACAAGTCTGTTGGAAATAGTATAGTTATAAGAATCGCCGTCAAACTTAAATGTCTTGCTTACGCTTGCAGCCTTATCCTCAATAGGAGGAACGTAAAGGTTGATCCTGTTGCTGGAAGCGTCAACGTTTGTAGGATCTCCGCTTACACCCAGAACGATATTACCGTTAGGGTCACAGAGGTTGCCATAGTTATCAATGTGGAAAGAACCGTTTCTAGTATAGTAGATGTTGCCTACCTTATCCATAACACGGAAGAAGCCTTCACCCTGTATAGCACAGTCTGTGGGAATATCGGAATATGTAAGACCCGACTGAGTCATGACCTGCTCAACAGCACCCAAGTTTGCACCATAACCGATCTGGTTAGCGTTTCTACCGCCCTTGATGATGTTACCTGTGGTAGCCTCGCTCTTGTTCTGATAGAAAATATCCTTGAAGGTTACTGTGCTGGCTTTGAATGCAGTAGTGTTTACGTTGGAAATGTTGTTACCGATAACGTCCATTCTCTGGTTGTGAACCTTAAGACCTGCCACACCGGAGTAAAGTGATTTCATCATAGCTTTATAGTCCTTTCTGTAGGGACTCACCGCTTTTTCGGAGCTGTCCGAGGGAGTATATTCGATACTCCCCCGAAAGAGTGTTTGCAATCAAAGATTGCTTACAATCAAAGATCGCCCTCACTCCTCCACGCCCCGCTGCTCTCTGTCAATCGGTCAAGAGAGCGATATTTCCTTTCGGTCCAATATCATACGATAACGGTTGAGTCGATGTTTGTAAATACGTTTTCTTTTAGATCTGCCTGTGATACCGTGGTAATTACCTTATTGTTGTCCACGCTCACAATATAAGCCGTGTTGTCAATAAGTATCAGCGACTGTCCGCAGCCCTTCTGTGACGCCAACTCAACGCCCTTGTTAAGCCTTTGGAGAGTGTCGTTTTCCGTTACGTCTATCTCTCTGCTTTCAAGCCGTTTGATCGCGTGGTTGCTGAACTGTACTGCGCTTTTACCTGCTATAAGAGTCTTTAACTCGTCTGCGAAAGAGTTTCCCCGTTCGTTTACTCTGACCTCGTTATTATTGCTTTGAGGAATAGCAGAGGTTTCAACAGGCTGACTTACGATGCCCTGATTTCTGGTTTTCAGAAATTCATTAAGCAGCATAACTCTCGCCTCCGTTTCGCAAAGTTATGTGAATTTTAATCGTTTCCCTCTTCTTCCGTGATAGAGGTTTCTGTGTTTTCGGTTGTACCGTTCTCTTCCTCTTCATTATCTTCAATGATAGAGGTTTCCGTGTTTACGGGTATATCATCCTCTTTATCGGTCTCTTCTGTCTGCGCGGTGGGATTCTGAACCTTGAGAACATCGTCCAGAGCGTAAGAATAACCGTTTACAACTACACGGTATTCGCCGTTCTTGATCTCCACGCTGTCAACAATACCGATATCCAGCACACTGCTGCCCGATTCAGTAAGAGAATTTACAGTAACGCTTTTTCCGATAAGGCTTACCGCATAAGCTCCGTCCGAACCCATTGAAGTTCCCGCAATATTTGTGGAAGAACCTGCAACGTTCATTACATTGCTGAGCTTGTATCTCTCGCCGTTGACAACGACTTCGATGTTCTTGCCGTCGCTGATGTCAACTCCTGTAACAACTCCTGTAACAACCTTCAGATCGTCTGCCGACGCACCCTGTGTAGCAATAGTAACAACTTTTCCCGCAAGACCCGTAGCATAAGCGATCGTGTTGTAGTAAAGGCTGTCGGAGTTGGTCTGCAATGCCGAGAAGCTTGCCAGCTGCGACACAAACTCGGTGTTTGAGGTAGGCTCCAAGGGATCCTGGTTTGTCATTTCCGCCATAAGCAGCTTGTAGAAGGTCTCAATGGAGATCATACTGTTGGAGTTTGAATCCTGGAAATATTCCGCATACTTACTGAGCGTATCCGCCGGGCTGGTGGTAGGATTGGTGTTTAATGATGCCATTCGCTCTCCTTTCCGCCTTTTAAAAGGCTATTTTGTTATTTTGGAATCAGAGATCCGAATTCAGACTGCCTGCTGCTTCAAAAAATCCGCAAACTGGCTGCCGCTCTCGTCCTTCTGAGTTTCCTCAGCGTCCTGTCTTACATAAGGATTCTTGCTGCTGCCGTCATAGTTCTGCTGACCTGCTCTGCTATCCTGCTCAGGTCCGTAGACTACCTGATACTTTTCAAGCTGAGTGCCGCTGTCCTTTGCCGCCTGCTGCATAGCTTCCATTCTCTGTGTGAGGATTTCCGCAGTTTCCTTATTGTGAGCTGTCACCATAAGACTGATCTTGCCCGCTTCCTCAGATACCTTCATAGTGATCTTACCAAGGCTTTCAGGATTCAAGGTCATTGTAAGAGTAGTAACGGTTCTTTCAGAACGTGTGCCGTCAGACAAATTGTTCAGCATTTCGGAAATGATCTGCGCCGCTATCTGCTTAGCACCGTTTTCATCGGGAGTAAAGCCCTTTGCCACCGCAGTGTTATCTGCCTTGATAGCTTCAAGAGTAACAGATTCGATGATGCTCTTGTCGATGCCTTCAAGAAGCTCTGTGCTTTCCTCATCGGTGTTCTCGCCAATAGCCTTTACAGCGCCCTGATTTTCGTCAACGCCTGTCTTGGTCTCTTCGCCGTCCTCGTCCTTGCTGTCAAGAATGTCGTTCTTTTCCTTCATCTTCTTGTCGTCACGGCTGGACTTGATGCCGAAAAGTCTTTTAAGCTCATCGACCTCATCGGTATTGTCACGAACCTTGTGTCCGTAGCGGTTAGCCGTGGAAATAGAAGCCGCAGTTCCCCTCTTACTGTCTGTATTGCCCTGAGAACTTTTTCCGTCCGTCTCTGCAGGCTGTACGACTTGGTAAACATTGTCAAAGCTTACGCTCTGTACGTTTTCAACATCAACATTTTCTGTTTTCTGAACATTGACGGTTTGAACTGCATCAGCATTAACATTGACAGCTTCAACGGCATCAGCGTTAACGGCTGCCTGCTGACCTACAGCATCAACATCAGCAAAAGCCTTTGCATTCTCAAAAACTGCTTCGACCTTTTCTTCGGGATAAACAACATTCTGCTGGGCAGTATCGGAATAAACCGTATTGTTTTCAGCAGCTGCGGAATAACGTACTGTTCTTTCCCCATTGACCTCTGTCACATCAACAGCGTTTTCAACTGCCTTATGCACAGGTTCCTTTTCGGTGCTTGTGCTATTTGTGCTGTTTTCGACATTTGATACCTGTTCAACTGCCTCAGTGGGGTCAGCCTCGGTCTCTTCACCCTGTTCGGAATTAAGCAAGCCTATCTCAAAAGCGCTTATGTAGATGCCCGCAGTATAGTCATCCTTCTTGCTGTCGTCATCAGCGTTTTTCTTCGCCGCTTCAATAAGATTTTCAACGATCTGTAACAGCAAATCACCCTTGTTCTTAGGGTCATCGCTCTCCAAAGCGACCTTCTTGTCATCGTCCTCGTCGTCCTTGCCTGTGATAGCGTCAACGAACTTCATAAGGAACTCGACAAGCTTCTCCTGATACTCCTCTTCCTTCTTAACAGGATCGTGCATATCGGAAACTGCTTTTTGGATCGCAGAGATCAGCAGCTGTCTGAACTGATCGCTTACCGTAGGCGTATCAATGTTTTCAAGAGTCCCGCTTAATACGTCAAAGATTTTCTGCAAAAAGTCTCCGTCAACAAGATTTGCCAGATCTTCTGTGCTGTCGCCCTCTCCGCCGATAAATATTCCCTTGTCGGTCACTTTAAAAGTGATAATATCGCCGAAAAGTATCTCGCCCTGCTTGAAAAGCTCTTCAAGAGAACCCTTGAACAGTGCCGCCGCCTGAATAGGTTTTCCCCTAACAGCGGAATTACCTGTCTTGTCAGCATTGTCTGTTTTGTCAGCTTTGTCCGTCTTGTCATCCTTAACGCTGTTCTGTACAGGAACATTGACCTCCTCTGTCTTTTCGGTCTTAACGATCTCGGTCAATATTTCGGAACTAACGTCGGAAGGATTGACGATACTTGTCTTGTTCTCAGTATCAACACCCTGAACAAGCTCAACTTCCTCATTGTCGCCCTCGCCCTGAACATCGTCCAAAACAGTTTCCTCATCATTAACTGTATTGGCAGCAGGCGCATAAATTCCCTGAAGCTGTAAAAGAACGGACTGATTATTGACATCAGCAAGATTTTCATTACCCTCATCGGCAGCGGTAACATTGTAGCCAAAGGATCTCAAAAGCTCGCTGTCTGTCTGACCGTTATCGGCACTGACAGGCTTCTGTACAGAAAAACCATTATCAACAGCCATATCGGAAGCCGCATCTGAGCTTATCTCGGTCACAGGCTGAAGACCCTTGTCTGCCACCCCTTCCTTATCGGAATAAACGGGTGTTGTAACTCCGCCCTGCTTTTCCAATCTGGGCTTTACAGGATTGAGACCTGCGTCGGGTTCTCTGAACTTAGGACCGGGTTCCAATGTTATTCGGTTGTCCTGTGAGATCTCTTTCAGCCTTTCGGAAAAAGAACCGATCTCGCCTGCGCCTTTAAATTTGTCAAACATATTGGTACCGGCGCCATTCTTGAAAAGCTTGTTGGAGCTTCTGTTCATCATAGGACTTTCGCCACTTTTGACAGGCATGATCAGATTTACCTTTGTGTTCATGTTTTTCACCTCCTTTTAAAATATTAACTTAAAGCCTTGGCTCTAAGCGCCGTGGAAACAGCATCGGAGCAATATCCGACACCTATATATTGAAAAGGAGAAAACTCCTTATCAATCAAAAGATAATTTTACACTCTATAATTATACACAGATTGTGATGAAAAGTCAACAAAAAAAGGGTAAAAAAATGTAATCTTTGACAAAATTTTTATTTTATGATTTTAAAAAGAATTTCAAAACCGCAAGCTGTTTGAAATTTGCGCTGTCAGCCAAGTTGTGAGAGCGGCAGCCCGCGCTCATATGTTCTGTGCAAATACTTTTGCCGCTCTATCCGCCTCACGCCTCAACCTTCGGCTTCGCCCCAAAGAACTCCTCAATAAAATTCTCATTCTCCTTCAATTCCGCCTGCTTATATTCCTCCAACTGATGCTCCTCTAACTTCTCCATTTTCTTCACTTCCTGGGTAGCCTCGATAACATCCTGGAGCTTCTTCTCTATCTGCTTGTTCTTTTCCTCGATCTCTCCCATTTTCATTTCCAGGGATTGCTTCTTGAATGTCAGATAACGGTTCGCCACCGAAATTTCATTGGGATACGCGCCCTTGCGGTACAGCCTCCTCAGCTCATCGCTCTTTGCCAGTATCGACCTTTTTATCTCCTCCGCCTGCTGCTCCAATTCTGCCAATTCCGCCCGCAGCGCCGAGAGATCGTTTTTCTCCATTTCCTCGATCTGGATACGGTACTGTTTTATCCTGTCAAGTGTAAATCTGAATTTCTTCAATAGCCGTACCCCTTTCATGAAAATGTAAATTTTATACCCATTTTATACCTTATATAATAAGAAATAATATCGGTGATAACTGCCAATACTTAAATAACGCTGTCCCTCTTATAGTCCGTAACGTCCGTTCCCAATTTTTCCTGAAGCTCCTTGACCCTTATCTTTTTATCGATAATAGCCTTCAGCTCGCTGTCGGTAACGCCTATAAATTCCACAAACTCAACCTTTCCGTTGGGTGTATCAAGAGTATTCACTGTTGGATCATACATAGTGATAAAGCCTGTCAGCTTTGACTTCTTAAAACGATCCATTCCATGCGTCTGTCCTGTGTACACATATTCGTTTGGTAGGAACAGCTCGCCCTTGTCAAAGGTCAGCTTTGCTATACTATCCAAATTGCTGCAAATACAGCGGAACTCCTCTTCCTCATTCTCCGCATCGTAACAGCCTTTTTTCAGCTTAAAGGTGAACTCCATGCCGTAGCCGCTCCACTCCTTGTCCTCTGACTCTTTGTCGTAAAGCTCCGTCAGCCCGAAGGTAACAAAATGCCAATAATCGCCGCCGTCATAAATGCTCGTTCCGTCTAAAGGATTGGGTCCTCCCAGTCTCCAAGGTATAAGCGTACCATAACGCTTAGGCTCTTTCTGACCGGGGTACACCCTTTCAAACTCCGCTATGATAGCGTCCCAGCCCGACATATTAGGCTGCTCTTCCTGTGAGCCCCTTACGCCGTCTTTAGTGATCGGTTTATCGTTAACAAATATTTTGGTGGTATCGTTATCTTTATTTTCTTTTTTCTTTTTGCCGAAAAGTCCCATAGGTACTCCTTTTTTAAAAGAATCTCAAATTTTAAAAGAATCTCAAAACCGCGTTTTTTAAATCTTTGTTGTCAGCTTACCGCTTCTTTAAGCAAAGCTATCGTTTCGTCCAAATCAAAAGACTCATCAACGCCCTGCATCAAAAATCCGTTTATCTTGTCAATTTTCGCAATAGCCTCATCAAGCTTCGGGTTTGTTCCGCTCTTATAAGCGCCGATATTTATCAGATCCTCATTTGAAGTATACAGCGCCAGCAGATTTCTCAGCTTGCCCGCCGCGTCCTTGTGCGCTTTGTCGCAGATTATACTCATCAGACGGCTTATGCTTGGCAGAATGTCAATGGCAGGATAATGGTTCTGCGCCGCTATCTTACGGGACAGCACGATATGTCCGTCAATGATACCTCTTACCGTATCGGAAATAGGCTCGTTGGTATCGTCGCCTTCTACCAGCACGGCGTAAATACCCGTTATACTTCCGCCCTCAAAGCAGCCCGCTCTTTCTAAAAGTTTAGGCATATCACTATATATCGAACTGGTGTAACCTCTCATAATAGGCGGCTCGCCGATAGACAGACCCACGTCACGCCTTGCCATAGCGAAACGTGTCAGATTATCCATCATCAACAGCACGTCCTTGCCCTGCTGCATAAAGTATTCCGCAATAGCGGTTGCAGTCATTGGGCATTTGCTTCTCATCATAGCGGGCTGATCGCTGGTAGCAACCACCACCACCGAACGCTTCATACCCTCCTCGCCCAAATCGTTTTCTATAAACTCTCTGACCTCTCTTCCACGCTCTCCCACCAGGGCGATAACGTTCAGATCCGCCTTTACCTTCTTGGCGATCATACCCATAAGGGTACTTTTACCAACGCCCGAGCCTGCAAAGATACCTATTCTCTGTCCCTTGCCCAAGGTGCAAAGTCCGTCAATGGCTTTAACGCCAAGCTCCAAAGGCTCCGCGATCTTAGGTCTGTTCAAAGGGTTCACGGGAATTCCCGAAATGGAGATCTCCCCCGTATACTGTATCTCGCCGCCGTCGTCCAGGGGATTTCCCACAGCGTCCACAATTCTTCCTATGAGAGAATTTCCCGTGCGCACCATAAGCTTTTTTCCCGTGTTCTCCACAATGCTGCCCGGACCCACGCCCTCTATGTCGGTGTAGGGCATCAGAAGAACTTTATCCTCCTGGAAACCCACCGCTTCCGCAAGCAGATAATCGTCACGCTGACCCTTTTTATAAACGCGGCAAACGTCGCCGATGTTGCACTGAGGGCCGCTGGCTTCAACTGTCATGCCGATTATCTTTTCTATCTTTCCCATAGTTCTGCGGGGTTCAAAATTCTTTATTTCCTCTGCAAATCCTTTAAGATCCATTTTATTCCCTCATACTTTTTATCCAAACTCTGCAGGACAAATCAAAAGGCAAAACCGAAACGGTATTGCCTTGATGTCCCTATTCTGCGTCTCCGTCTTCCGTGACGGATACTTCCCCACTGACCGCTGAACTTATATCTTCACTTTTTTCAGTCTTTGCCTTTGCAGTTCTTCTTCTGGTCTTGCCCTCGGCTTTGGGTTCTGCCTTTACTTCGGGCTTTTCTTCAAATTTTTCTTCGATTTTTTCTTCAAATTTATCTTCGATTTTTCCTTCAAGCTTTTCTTCAAAAAGCTCTCCGCCCATATCTATTGCCTTTTCTCCGCCGTCCTCTGCGAAGATCTCAGGCTCTTTTTCGGTAATATCAAAATCAATTTCAGACGCTGTATCAGATTCCTTTTCAGGCTCCTTTTCAAGTTCCTTTACAGCCTCTTTTTCAGGCGCCTTTTCGGGTTCTTTCTCAGGTTCTTTATCGCGGTACTTTCCGCTTCCAAGCTCTTCTATCATTCTCAATTGAGTAGAAACGCCTGCGTCAAGGATCTCAGTATCGGTCTCGATCTGAAGAGTTCCCTTTTCACCGTCCTCCAGCACCTCAAACTCAACCTCGGTAGAAGGCAAAAAGCACCTTTCAAAGGTCTTAAGATCGGTCTCCACATCCTCGCTGAGATCGTATCTTGACAAAGTGACCTTAACTCTCTTAGCCTTGCGGAATTCCTTTGCCGCATTGGTGATCATCTTCTGCAAAACGCTCTTGTCCTTCTGGTTAAGCACTGCCATGGTTATCTTCTGAGCAATGCCCATAGACAGATCGAATATAGCGCGGCGGTTTTCCGTCATGATATCATTTTTTTCTTTCTCAATGGTGACGCACAGATTGTGCAGCTCCTGGAGAGCCGCTCTGCCGTCGATCATTGACTGATTATATCCGTCCTCGGCGCCCTTTTCAACGCCCTGACGGTAGCCCTGCTCATAGCCCTGGTTTCTTGCCTCTTCCTCTGCCGCCCTCACTCTGTCCTCGGCGGAAGCAAGGATACCGGAAGCCTTCATTTCCGCTTCTTCAAGCATCTTTTCAGCTTCAGCCTTGGCGTGTGCGATCTCAATGCCTGTCTTTACGCGCATCTCCTCCGCGTACTGTTCGCCGTCCATGCGGTACTGCGCACGGATCGCGTCAAGCTCTTCCTTGGTTATTGTGATAAGCTCGCCGTCGGAATTATTCGCATCGGAATTGGCGGAAACGGACTTTTCATCTTCCCCGGACTGCGGCTTGCCGCCGGACTTTTTTGAACCGATGCCGATCTTCACATCGCCGTCTACTATTATTGTGTGAGAAGGACTGCTGCCCTTAATAACTTCAAACATATCTTAATTACCTTCAATTCATTCTGTAAAAACAGAAATGCAAAATACCGGAAAAATCAAGCAATGATCTCGTCGTTGCTGTCCTTGGAAATGGTGATTATGCCGTCAGCCTCCAGACGTCTGATAACTGCAACGATACGCTGCTGAGCTTCCTCAACGTCACGCATACGAACATTGTGCAGATACTCAACGTCGGTCTGGGTAGCTTCACGCTTACGGGTAGACATATTGGCGTAAATGACTTCTGCGACCTCCGCAGTGCTTCCCTTGATAGCAACAGCCAGATCCTTTGCGTCCACTTCGTTGATAAAGGACTGAATAGACATGGAATCCAGATTGACAATATCGTCGAACACGAACATCTTCTGACGGATCTCTTCTGCCAGCTTGGGGTCTCTCATTGACAATTCGTCGAAAATGAACTTTTCTGTGGAACGGTCCACCTTGTTCATAACGTCCGCTATGTAGTTGATACCGCCGATCTCCATATCCCCTGTTGTTACCAGCATTGCAAACTTGCGCTCCAATGTTTCTTCAACGGATTTGGTGAATTCGGGGCTGGCGCTCTCCATTTTTGCGATTCTTTCAACTACGTCGATACGGGTGTCCTTTGGCAATTCGGAAAGGATCGCCGAAGCCTGATCGCTGCGGCAGTATGAAAGGATAAGCGCAATTGTCTGAGGGTGTTCGTTCTGCACCACCGCCAAGAGGTTTTTATAGTCAGCCTTGCGGATAAAGGAGAAAGCCTTGGTTTTCAGCTGTTTTGTGATACGGTCGAAAAGCACATCAGCCTTTTCCTGACCGAAAGCTTTCTGGAGAATATCTCTTGCATACTCCACGCCGCCCTCGGAAATAACCTTCTGTGTAAGGCAAAGCTCGTAGAAATCGTTCAAAACTCCGCTTACTATATCGGACGACCAATAGTCCATTTTGGCTACCTCAACGGTAAGCTTTTCTACCTCGTCCTCGTTAAAATGCTTATACACCTCGGAAGCGCTCTCCGCGCCTATTGAGGAAAGAACCATTGCGGCTCTCTGCATCGAGGTTATCTGATCGTTGTTGTTTTCTGCCAATTTAAATCCTCCTCTGAGTTGAGTTATTTAAACTGTAATACTAATTCTTGATATAAGTCAAAGTCTATTGTATGATGCAGACAAAGTCTATTGTGTGACACGGACAAAGTCTATTGTATGACGCCGCCCTCCGGGCAGCCGTCAAAATAAAAGATTTTGACAGAATTAGTATTGAACTGACTTTCTTGGCGGTTTTACCGCCAGCGCCGTGCATAGTGCGGCGAATCATATTGTAGACATGGTTTGCAGTATGATAAAGAAATAATAAAACCGTAAATTATGTAAAAATTATTCCTCTCCGCGGATCCATGTTCTGATAAGCTGAGCCACGATCTCGGGATTGTTCTTGGAGAAGTCCTGGATCTCTCTCTTGAGAGCTTCTTCTCTTGTCTCGGTGGTCTCGTCGCTTAGACTTGCAAGCTCAAACTCGGTATTATCAACTGCGGGAGCGTGATTTTCAACTCTCTCAAAACCAAAGTCCTCGCCGTTATCAGCGCCTGCTCCTGCAGTAGCGGGAGCGCCCTTAACTGCCATATTTGCAGCGCGGCGTTTCTTTCTTGCGCCGGGAGCGTTAAGAGCAAGAATAAGCAGAACGATAAGAATAATACCAAGCACGATAATGATAGCAAGCAAAGCCATGCTCTCGCTGCTGATGTTGGTGACGCCAAGTCCGTCGGAGGTAACTCCGGGATTGGTGGTCTCAATAAAGGGAGAGGTTTTGATGGAAACATACGCAATGTCTGTTCCTATGGCATCGGCAATTGTCTGTCTCCACCGTGTTTCTTCGTCGTTGGTGAGAGTGTTGTTGCTCTTTACCACAACACCTGCAGAAAGGTGGTCGATCTTTACGCCGTTGCCCTCGATCTGCTCTTTGGTCTCATTTATCTTATAATTGAGTATTCTCTCAGTTTCGGAATAGAACTGGTCGCCCTCTCCAACTGTAAGAGTAGGATAATCGGGGCTTATGTCGGAGTTGATGAAAGTACCTACAACACCGCCCTCCTGAGCGATGCCGCCGAAAGCGTTTTTAAAGGTCTCGTCGCTGACGATACCTATCATATTGCCGTCTTCGTCCCTGTTTTCTGTCCAGTATGTAGTGACCTCGCTTACCTTGTTATCATAGTTGAGCTTAAGTCCCACAGACACATTGATATCGTCGAAGATATTAGCCATAACGCTCTTTATATCCTGCTCATACTGCTCCTTCATCTTCTGCTGGAAAGCCATTTTCTGATACTCGATCTGGATCTTTTCGGCTTCTTCTTCTGCGAAGGAAGAGTTCATTTCGGGAGAAAGCTGAGCGCCCGACTGGTCGGTAATGGTGATATTGGTTCTCTTAAGACCGGGGACGGATCTGGCAACAAGGTTATACATACCGTCGATAGCCTCAGCCTTGAGATTATCCTTCAGTCTTAAAGTGATGCCCGCCGAGCTTTCCTTTACGGAGGTGGAAAGAACATAGCTGTCATCTTCGGGAATTACAAGAGCCACTGTAGCGCTGTCCACATTATCAAAACCTTTCAGCGTGTTTGAAAGGTTTGCTTCCAGCTGCTGCCTTTGAAGCTCTCTCATCTCGATTTTTGAGGAGAATAGTGTAACGCCGTTTTTCCATATGTCATAGTTATATCCCGTTGTGGGATAATTTGCCATAGCGAGAGCCACACGTGCTTCCTCGGCGCGCTTTTCATTGATAAGGATATTTCCGTTATTTTTGTCAAGCTTGATGTCGGATATGGGAAGCCCCATTGTGGTAGTCGCATAGGTGATGATCTCGCTTGCCTCGGTATTGGAAACTCCCGCATAAAGAACGGTATAGCGGGTTTGTCCGAGAATGACAGACAAGATCACAATAGAAACTATTATTGCGGCAGTGACGGAAAGAATTCCGATGACCGCTTTCCTGCTCAGCGAGGAAGCCTTTGTCTTGACGAAATTCCCCGCCTTAAGAAAAATATTCTTTGCTTTATCCATTAAGTAACCTCGATTTCATTCTGACATGGACTTTTTCTTTTGGGAAAAGCCCCTGCCATAAGATATGTACTATAATAAATAATGTAAAACAACAATTTATACTCAACAATTTTACTGCCGCAGCAAAAAACAAAGATGCGGCAGTAAAATTGTCATATGCTCATTTTAATAATTTCGTTATAGGTGTCAACCACAGTATTTTTTACGGTGACAAGCAGGTCGGTGGCGATCTCAGCCTTTGTAATATTCGCCTGCACCTCTTCAATGTTGTCGATATTGCCCAGCATCAGCTGAATAATATCGTCCTGCTTCTGCTGGTTCGCCTCTACGGCGTTGGTGTATATACCTTTAAAAACGTCAAGAAATGAGGGAGCGGAAACGCTTTCATTCTGTACGTCATCTTCTCTGTCAAAAACCTTGCTTACCGATTCCAGAGGGGAAATAGCGGAGGACATGGGAACAATAAACATATCAAGACTTCCTTTCGATTATTAAAGAAAAGTGTTTTTTTAATATAAAGTCAAAGTTATTTTCTGTTAGGAAAAGTATTAGCTTTCGCCAATAGTAAGCGCCTTCTGCAGCATTTTCTTCATGCTGTTGAAAATGGTGACATTGGCGTTATAGGAGTTGGTGGCAGCTACGAAATCCAGCTCTTCCTCCGCAACGTCAACATTAGGCAGATAATAATATCCGTCCTCGTCCGCGTCGGGGTGAGAGGGGTCGTAAACAGGAGTGAGTGGAGTAGGATCCTCCTCAATGGAGGAAACCACAACACCTGTACCCGTGTAAGCATTCCTCTGCTTCAAGGTCATTTCCAAAACGCTTCCAAAGGTGGAATCGCCGCTCAAAAGTGTATGTGTGTTTTTATTGATAAATCCTAAAATATCAAGATTATCATAGGCTTTTTCTTCGGTGAACACCGTCAGCTGACGTCTGTAGGGGGTGCCGTCCGAAGTCCTTGTGGTGGTGGCATTGGCAACGTTCTGCTCAATTATCTCGGCTCTCAGACGCTGTGCCGACATTCCCGAGGTAGGTATATCAAGGCAGCTCAAAAATGACATAAGTAACTCCTTTCAAAAGGGAAAGTTTGTTTTTTACAAATTCGCATTTTAAAATTGTTCATAATGCTTGTCTTATGTGAAATTATGTTCTTCTCATAGCGGAACGCATCAGTGTGAACTCGCTGTTCAGCTGATTTACCAGCGCATCATAAAGCACGCTGTTCTGCACGAACAGATTCTGCTGTGTGTCAAAATCCACATTGTTCTCGTCGGGCTGATCCTCGGTGCCGCGGTCGGTAATGGTATAATCCGCAAAATGCAGCTCCTTGGTGTACTTCTCGCCCTCTTTAACATTCATCTTATCTCTCAAAACAGCGCCGAACTGCAAATACTTGCACTTGTAGCCGGGTGTGTCCTGATTTATGATATTGTTGGCGATAACATCTCTGTTCTTTGCGCAGATGTTGATGCCCTCCTGCAAAACGCGGAAGCCCGTAGTATCAAACAAAGTCATAAGGCAATTTTCCTTTCAGTTTTTACTTTATGCTTTTACTATTTATAATTGTATCTGAGACTGTGACCGATTATGATAAACTAATAGTATTAACATTATACAACATCGGCGCAAAAAAAACAACCTTTTTTTTGAATTTTTTTCATTCTTTTTGACATTTCCATCAATTCACGGAAAATTTGCGCATGTTTTCCGCAAGAGAAATGTAACACTGTACAAAAAAAACAGCTAATATTTTAATAATTTGACAAATTTCTGATCATTTTTTATTATTATCTTGAAAAATCGCTAAAAAATTGATATACTGTTACTTATTAATAATGTTATATTTACCTTTTATAAAAAATAAATAAAGGAGAAAGCGTTGGGTAGAGACATTTTCTAAAATGCCTCAATAGAACTTTTACGCTCAGAAGCTATGAAATCCAAATCCATAAGAACAAAAATTTTGACCTCTATCATTCTGATGGCTGCGATCCCCTCGATCATTCTGGGCATTGTATCCACCGTCAACACCATTGTGTCTGAGCTGAGTTCCGCGCAGGAAACTTTAGCGGAGCTGGTGTCTACATCAACACAGCGCATTCATTATCAGCTTCAGTCCTATGAGAATGTGGCCATTATTGCCGGCTCGGTGCCCGATCTGTCCAGTCCCGCAACAACCTTAGAGCGGAAACAGGAAATTATTAACTCTATCGCATCTGCCACAGGCTTTGAAAGAGGAAACATCATAGGCACAGACGGCGCCAGCATTTTCGACGGAAAGAATTACTCTGAGCGCGACTATTTCCAGCACGCTATGCAGGGCGAGTGCTACATAAGCGACCCTATCCTCTCAAAAGTCACAAACAAATACGCTATAATCGTTTCCGCCCCCTTATGGCAAAACGGTATTCCCGGCGGTGAGATCGCGGGCGTTGTTTACTTTGCTCCTCCCGCAGACTTCCTTACAAGTATTATGAACAGCATCAACCTCAGTGAAGACAGCTCGGTATATATGCTCAACAATGACGGTATCTTTATTGCCGACCGCGACGAAACCACCGTTGAAAAGCAGATGTCCGCCGCAATGGCGGCCGAGCAGGATCCGAGCTATGCCGGTCTTGCCGAGGTACACCAAAATGTAATTGCAGGCGAAACAGGGACCCAATACTACAAAAGAGGAGATCAGACCGTGATCATCTCCTACACTCCCGTTGACGCAAACGTAGGCGGCTGGTATTTCGCTCTGGAAGAACCCGTTACACACTTTGTACAGGGCACTATCCCCACCGTTGTGCTTACCATCGTACTTACCGTAGTATTCTGTCTTATAGCGATCATAATCGCCTTTGCCATAAGCCGCGGCATAGTTAGACCCATTCAGGCATGCAGCGAGAGAATTGCTATGCTTGCCCGCGGCGACATCAAGTCCCCTGCTATCCACATGACAGGTGATGACGAGGTAGGCATTCTGGCAAGATCCACGGAAATTCTCGTAAATAACTTAAGAACAATTATAAGCGATATCGACCGCATACTCTCCGCCACAGCAAAGGCAGACCTGAGCATAAATATGGACACCAATGCCACAGCTTATGTAGGCGACCTGTCCGAGATCCTGGACTCCATGAGAAACATCAACGAGGGTCTCAGCAATATAATCAAGAATATCGACCTTTCCGCTTCCCAGGTATCTATGGGATCGGATCAGGTTTCCGCAGCAGCCCAGAGCCTGTCACAAGGCTCCACCGAGCAGGCTTCCTCGATCCAGCAGCTGGCAGCGTCCATTTCCGAGATCGCTTCCAAGACCGACCTGAACCTTGCCGACTGCGAATCCGCAAAGCGCACAGTTGACCACAGCGCACAGCTTATGGAAGAAGCAAATCAGCAGATGCACCGCATGACCGCCGCAATGGATAGGATCGGCAACGCTTCCGAAAAGATCGAAAAAGTCATCAAGGCTATCGAGGATATTGCATTCCAGACCAATATCCTTGCGCTTAACGCCGCTGTCGAGGCAGCCAAGGTAGGCGAAGCGGGCAAGGGCTTTGCGGTAGTTGCCCAGGAAGTAAGAAACCTTGCGGGAAAATCCCAGGAATCCGCAAAAACCACCTCCGCCCTCATCAGAGAGTGCAGCAGAGCGGTAAGAGACGGCGTACAGATAACCGAAGAAACTGCCGAGACCTTGGACAAGGTAGTAATTGCCTCCGCCGATGTTATGGAAATAGTTAAAAAGGTTGCAAACTCCAGCGAAAACCAGGCTTCTTCAATACAGAACGTATCTATTGGCGTAGATCAAATTTCAATAGTAGTCCAGACCAACTCCGCAACAGCGCAGGAAAGCGCGGCTGCTTCACAGGAGCTGAACGGACAGTCACAGATGCTCAGAGATCTGGTTGGAAAATTCAAGCTTCCTATGGAGGAATAAAAAACCTCTTTATCAATTTAAAAATCGTTCTTAATATTACTTACTTCTATCCATACCTAAGGAGGAAATAAACTTTGGCAAGAGTAGTTGTTAATCCAAATAAATGTATAGGCTGCGCCGCCTGCATAAGAGCCTGCCCCATTCCCTCGGCGAACCGCTCCGACGGCAGCGTGGTCCATGTAAACGACGAGGAGTGCATCCGCTGCGGCGAGTGCGTCAAATCCTGTCTCCACGGCGCAAGATATTATGAGGACGATCTGGAAGAATTTTTCAGAATAGTGGGCAACGGCAACGTTTCACTGATCGTTGCTCCTGCTATTAAATCTGCCTTTGACGGAACATGGCGTCACGTTCTGCAATGGCTGAAGGATCTGGGCGTACATGATGTGTTCGACGGCGCGTTCGGCGCGGATATCTGTACCTACATGCACATTCAGTATCTGAAAAAATTCCCCGACGCAAAGATAGTATCACAGCCCTGCGCCGCTATCGTCAACTACGCGGAAAAGCACAACCACGACCTTATCCCCTATCTTTCCCCTGTACAAAGCCCTCTGATGTGCAGCGCAATTTACATAAGAAAATATCTGCGCAACAACGACGTGCTGGTAGGCTTAACACCCTGCCTTGCCAAGGGCGACGAATTCAAGAACACGGGAATTATTTCACTGAACATAACCTTTAAAAAGCTCAACGATTATTTCAAGAAGAAAAATATAAACTTCACAGCAGGCTACAGCAAGTTTGAATTCTCCGCAACAAGAGGCTTCGACGGTGCTTTCTACCCTCTGCCCGGCGGTCTTAAGGAATGCTTGAGAGTTTACGATCCCGATCTGAACGTACTGACCTCCGAAGGCGTAAACAAGGTTTATGACGATCTGGACAGCTACATAGAGACATCACAGGAAATGCGCCCCGCCGTATTTGACGTTCTGTCCTGCGAATTCGGCTGTAACTCAGGTGCAGGCGCAAGAGAGAAGTTCAGCAACTTCAACTCCTATGACGTTATGAAGAATGCAAAATCTTGGGCGTTCAAGAACAAGATAGCGGTAAGACATCACAAGAACATCTTCAAAGCCCTCAATATGAACGACTTCCTCAGGACATACGAGGAAAGAGGCGACACAGTGAAGCCCACAGAGGCAGAGCTTGACCGCATCTACAACAGCATGGGCAAATACACCATTTCCGACAGAAACATCAACTGCCATGCCTGCGGCTACAAGTCCTGCAAGCACATGGCTATCTCCATATTCATGGGCAACAACACCCCAAGCAACTGCGTGGTTTACGAAAAAGCCCGCCTGACTAAGGCAAAGGAAGAGGTTGCTCAGGATCACGAATCCCTTGAAAGATCCGTACATGAGGTAAGAGTTGAGCTTGACGCGCTGCAGGAAAAGCTGGAGCCCATTTCCCGCTTTACTGTAGAAAACAAGAGCAAAAACAGCACCATTGTGGACGAAATGAAAGCGCTGCAGAGCAGCATTGCCGACATTACCTCCGCAGTCAACGACATTCGTCAGTCGGCTGAGCAGATCAGAAACGGTATCGAGATGTACGACGAGATAATCAGAGACATCAAGAACATCGCAGAACAGACCAACATTCTCGCTATCAACGCTTCAATCGAAGCCGCAAACATAGGCTCCGCAGGCAAGGGCTTTGCGGTAGTTGCAGGCGAGGTAAGAGATCTGGCTATCAAGACAGACGAGACCGTTAAGCGCGCTGAGCAGCACACCATTTCCATTACCAACGATCTGGAGCTTATCAACAACAATGTGGGCAGCATCACAGGCTATGTTTCCAACACGGAAAACAACGCAAATCTCACATTACAGTCGGTAAACGACATGAACGACGGCGCCGAAATGATAGACACCAGCGTAAAGGAAGTTTCCGCTGTGGTAGAGGAGATCAACACCACCGTTTCCTCATTGGTAGATACTACGGGTATGGAATAATAGGATAAAAAGTTTTGATTAAAGGGGCTGTGAAAAAAGCAGTCCCTTTTTTATGACTTGCTTTAAAAAAACTGCTTGTGAGAAAATGCTTAGCTTAAAGTTTCCGTCCACCCTTTTCCAAAGGGTGGCAGGGTGTCCAGAGGGGCGGCGCCACTCTGGTCGCTGTCCGCAGACAGCGAAATCTCCAACGTATAGATAAGCAGTAATTGCCAAAAAAGAGAAACATAAAAATTCTCACAACACAAAAATATATCTGATAGTACCACATAAAAAAATGACTTGTTTCCCGTCAACAACCAACACAATAATAAACAATCCCCTGCGCAGCGGGGGATTGAATTTTTAAGCACAGCATAAAAGCTACACTTATTTTATGCTCTCAAAAAAGTGGTGCTAATTTAGGTTCTCCCAGAAAACTTGTGCTGATTTGGTTCTCTCAAGAAAGTTGGTGGTAATTATGGCTCTCTCAAGGCAGTTGGCGGCAATTCCCTGATTTAAAAAGAATTTCAAAACCAGAAACTTTTTAAAATTGCAAGCAATTTTAAAAAGTTTCTTATCCAACTGAGTTCGGCTTTTTTGCTTGAAAAGCTGGGCAAAAAATCCGAACTCAGTTGATTTTTGAAATTCGTGCTATCAGTACAGTGGTGCGAGTGGTAGCCCACATTTTTTAACTTGTGCTATCAGAAAAGTGGCGAGAGTGGAAATCCTCTCTTAGAAGTGTTGTAATCTTCCCCATTTTATGGTACAATAAAACCATACCCACAAAAAACAAAAAAGGAACAAAAACTATGAATGCACACGGCAAGGACATCAAAATCTTCTCCTGCAACTCCAACCGCCCCTTGGCAGATGCCATAGCAAAAGACCTGGGTCAATCCTTGGGCGATGTTTCGATCGGTATGTTCAGCGACGGCGAAATAAGCTGCTCTATCAGCGAAAGCGTAAGAGGCTCGGAGGTTTTCGTAGTACAGTCCACCTCCAGCCCCGTCAATAACAACCTTATGGAGCTTCTAATAATGATCGACGCCCTGAAAAGAGCCAGCGCCGCAGGCATAACCGCGGTGATGCCCTATTTCGGCTATGCAAGACAGGACAGAAAGACCAAAAGCAGAGATCCAATTTCAGCCAAGCTGGTGGCTAACCTTCTCACCACCGCAGGGGCTGACCGTATTCTCACTTTGGATCTCCACTGCCCCCAGATACAGGGCTTTTTCGATATACCCTTAGACCATTTGCAGGGCGTTTCTGTGTTAGCCCCATATTTCAAAAACAGATTTGCAGGCAGGGAGGACAGCCTTGTGTGCCTTAGCCCCGATGTAGGCTCCGTTTCAAGGGCGAGAAATTTCGCTTCCAGGATCGGAGTAGGTCTCGCCATAATCGACAAGCGCAGACAACAGGCAAATGTCAGCGAGGTCATGAATATAATAGGCGATGTAAGGGGAAAAACAGTCATAATAGTTGACGATATGATAGACACCGCAGGAACCCTCTGCAACGCCGCAAAAGCTGCCGTTGAGCTTGGGGGCGCCGGAGAGGTCTACGCCTGTGCTAGCCACGGAGTGCTTTCGGGGCCCGCTCTGGAGCGGATAGAAGCGTCACCTATCAAGGAGCTTATTTTGCTTGACACCATACTTTTGCCCGAGGAAAAGAAGATCCCCAAAATAAAACAGTTGGAAACACACAGCCTTTTTGCGCAGGCTATCGACAGGATATTCACGGATAAACCGCTGTCTATTCTGTTTTAAACCTGCCGCATAGGAAAGGCTATTATAAAACAGACATGGAGCTGAAAATGGAACAGGAAAGCTTATATCAAAACGCCGCCCAAAACGCTGCCGATAACGGCTCGGCTTATACAGAAGCGCAAGTCGGGGATGTCGGCGGTATATCCTCTGAAAGCCAAGGAGAACGCCCCCCTGAGGAAACAAATGCCAATTCCCCCAATATAATGAAAAGCTACAAGGCAGACTGCCTGAAGCTGGGCTTTTTCCTCACGGTGACATTGCTGATCAGAGTTGTGGCAAGCGGTCTTTCACCCTTGCTGGGCAGCGCTTTAAAAAGTGTGGAATCGGAAAGCCTTGTTTACGCCATAACCTTGCTTTACTCGGGGCTTTGTCTGCAAATAATCCCCTCGATTTTGGCAGCAGTAATGCTGAAATACAGTCTTAAAAATCTTTGCGGCGGCTTTAAAGCCCCAAAGAACACCAAAAAAGCCCTTGCCAACTTCCCTGCCCTTTACGGCGCAGGAATGATGATCAACATAACTACAATGGGCGTTATACTGCTGCTGTGGAAGTTAGGCATCATCAACACAGGCGGCGACATCAGCGATATGATGAACTCCACAGGCTTAAATCCGCCCAACTTCGGCTCTTCCTTTGTGCTGTTCGTTCTGCTGACAGTTATTGCCCCTTTCTTTGAGGAATTTATTTTCCGCGGCGCGGTTCTGAGGACTTTACAGCCCTACGGCAACGGCTTGGCTATCTTTGTTTCCGCTTTTTGCTTCGGAATTTACCACGGAAATTTCCAACAGTTTTTCTATGCCTTTGTTTTGGGAATTTGCCTTGGCTATATCGCGGTAGCTACAAAGTCGCTGTTCTGCTCTACGGTGCTGCATTCTCTCTTTAACTCTATCGGGGGAATAATAATGATCTTTGTTTCCACCGAAGCCGTTCAGACAAAATCTTTGGATCCAACGGCAGAGCTTACAGACGGGCAGCATCTGATAATGACCTTCTATGCCCTGTTTTTGATAATAGTGCTGCTGACGGCGATCTTCGGCTTTTTCTCAATGATAGGCAAGCTGAAAAGGATCAGAAGATTTTCTCCCCCGAAGCTGTGGGGAGAAGTAAGCAACGGAAAAAAGACAGCAGTGCTTATGCTCACCGCATCGGTGATCATTGCCGAGCTTCTTATGATAGACATTATGGGCAAAAACTATTTAGTTGAATGTATACTGAATTTGATCGGAAATAAATAAAGAGGATTTTTCAATGGATATAAACAATAACGAAAACGGCAGCGTTTCCAATAAGGGATACGAACCTGAGCTGATCGGCGGAAACGATCAGGGCGCAGGCGAAACAGGCTCCAACAGCCGGGCTGACAACAATAGCGGCTTTCAAGGCCAAACTCCCGATATAGTGACTTCGAGTAATCAGGACAGCCAAAGCTACCAAGGTTATCAAAATTCCCCAAACAGCCAAAACGGTCAAGGCTATCAGGGTTATCAGAATTTTCCCAACAATCAGAGCAGCCAGGGCTATCAAGGCTACCAAAATTCCCACAATAATCAGAGTAGCCAAGGCTATCAGGGCTACCAAAATCCCCCCAATAATCAAAGCGGTCAAGGCTATCAGGGTTATCAAAATTTCCCCAACAATCAGAGCAGCCAGGGCTATCAAGGTTATCAAGGCTATCAAAATTTCCCAAATAACCAAAACGGTCAAGGTTATCAAGGCTATCAGAATTTCCCAAATAACCAAAACGGTCAAGGTTATCAGGGCTACCAAAATTTCCCCAATAATCAGAACAGCCAAGGCTATCAAGGTTATCAAAATTCCCCCAATAATCAGAACAGCCAAGGCTATCAAGGT
>JAAVIE010000053.1 GCA_014799325.1 Oscillospiraceae bacterium | reverse complement strand
TCATTGAGAGGTAGGCTCCTTTTCTGTGAATTTGGTGTGGTAACTTTATTCTATCAGATTTTCGTCTATCTCTCAATTATTTTTTTCGGTTTTGTCCAATATCTATTGTAGCACAACATAAAAATATCAAGTATAATTATAAAACCCCTTGTAAAAACTGCAAAAATGTATTATAATATAACTGTATATAAAAGCATCATTATGTCATTTTTGCTAAAAATGTAACCAAAATTCGGCAAATTTTAAGGAGCTTTGCAATGAGTGAAAATAGTGTTAACGGAATCGTTGTTGATAAGATCTCGCTGAACGCCATGAACGCGGCGTTTATGAGAAAGCTTGAAAACTTTGACTGTGCCATAGTTCTTGATCAGCAGGGCAATGACAAAAACGGAAAGGCTCAGTTGGCTGTCCTCAATACCGTGACCCAGACCCCCAAGCCCTCCATTCTGCTTATCACAACAGAAAGGCTTTTGTATTCATGGTATCAGACTATGCTTTGCGGAATAGGCGCGGACTTTAAGTTTATCACCGCCGATCCCAAAAGTATAAATTATTTCTCTCCCAAGATAAGCAATTTCTACATTACTCACTGCGGAGCGGCTGAAAATCCTGTTTTTGAGAAGATCAGGCAGTCGGGTCTGGTGTGGGATCTGGTGATAATCGACGGCGGACTTGCAAGCGACGGAATAGACACCGACCATATTCTCAAAGGCTTTGACTTTAAAACAAAAAAGCTGGCGGTCTTCGCGCCTTATATAAGATCGGCTTCGGGAGAGGCTGAAAAGCTGTCTCAGCTCCCCGCAAAGTTCTTAGCCGATAAAGCCAAAGCGGACTATTTTCTTTCAAACACTCCGGGTCTTTCTACAACCGCTTTTTCCCTTTCAAATCCTTTTATGCAGCGGTTTACGGAGTATGATACGAAAATTCCAAATGTTAAAATAATAAATTACACGCTGAATGATGAAGTTCTGAAAGCAAAGCAGGAGCAGTCCACCCTTTCACTGTACACCTACGGAGGCAATATCTTTGAAGAGCTTACTCTCGATATGCGTAAGCTGTACAACAACAGCAAGTATGACGATCATATCGTAAACGCTTTAAGAGAGTTCGATACCAAATTGGACGCTTATGTTAATGAGGTAGAGGCGCTTTTAGGAGATCCCGACACAAGGATAATCACCTATTTCTCTTCGGAAAAAACTTTGAATTATGTATATAAAGTCCTTTCCTCCTCGGTAATAGGATTAAAGAAAGTAATTGCGATAAAAAACAGCAAGTCTTACAACATCAACGATTCAAGAAGAAATTTCAACGGTGACAAGACCGACGATATAAGAGTGATCCTTTCCCTCGACGATCAGATAGAGCAGTACGATCAGGTTGACAATATCACACACGTTTTCAGCTTTGAGCTGCCTAACGATCCAATGATACTTAACCGCCGCTTCAGACAGGGCGGCAGGCAGGGCTTTACCGATCCCCAGTTTGTTCTTTTCAGAGACGACAAGGATCTGTTTGACGGCAGAATGCTGTGCAAGACTTTGGCTTTGGGGATCGCCGACTGCTACGCTTACAATATTCCCTCCCGAAACATTTATCTGTTTACGGAAAAGTTAGACGGTATTCTTTCGGAAATGATCTTGGAGCTGGAAGGCGTGGAGGGTTACTCAGCCGACAAGCTGAACCGCCTGGGCGCAAAATATAATATCAGAGAATCAACGGATAAAGTAAAAGAAATTCTTTGCAGGAAGCGCGACAGGATAAAGACCGCTTTCGGAATTTCCGAAAAAATAACCGCCAAGACCGCTGCCAAAAAAATACTTACTCCCAAAATAGAGGAGCTGAAAAAGGGCTGCTGCTATTTTGAAGCAAACGGCGCTTTGGCTGCGGGAGAATACAACACCGAAAATGACAGCGAATATGTTAAAATGTCCTCGGAGCTGGGCGGTTTGTCGTCAGTCTTAGAGCTTAACAAGGCGAGAGAGGCGCTTAAAGCCTGTGACACTCCCCACAAGCTGTGGGAGCTGCTCCATAATGTTGAGGAAACAAATAAAGCCTACGTTTTCTACTGCGCTTGGCGGTACATGAACGAAAACTGCGGCTATAAAAAGGATTACTGCGAATTTCTCAGAGATGTTTTTGAGGAGGTGGTTTAATGGCTGATACAGAGAAAAATATAGTTGAGCTTATCGGCGACTTTTATCAGGCGCATCTCAACTCGGATCAAGAAGCAAAAACCGCTTATGTTGTCAAGATAGAAGAACTTGTAGCCAAGAATTTCGTTGACAGCAAGGCGATAATGAACTACTACAACGATGTTTTCAGCGGAAGAACAGGCTTCAACGCCCGCATGAACATCTCCGACTACCCCAAGGAAAGTATCATCAGAGAGCTTTTCCAGAATGCTTTCGGCTGTCATTACGCAGGGGACGATATCAAGATAGTGGTAGACTTCCGGGAGGGAAACCAAGTCACCATTTCCTATAACGAAAAAGGCTTCTCAATGGAGGACATTCTCTACTACCTCAGCTTCGGTATGAATAACGGCGACCTGTCAAGAGAAGGCCGCTTCGGTATCGGCGCAAAGAGCGTGTTCCTCAATGTTCAGGCGCTTTCTATACGCTCAAACGGTTTTTCCTTTAAGATATTGAACGATAACGGAAATCTTAAAGTAGATTCTCTTTCCCTCAACAGCCCCGTTTTTGAGGGCACAAGGATAACCTTGCAGCTTGATGAGACCGAATACGCCCGCATAAAGGACAATTTCCTCACCATAACAGAGAAAAAGGGCGACTACATCAATATGGTGGAGCTGTGCTTTGCTTTCAACAGAAAGCTGATAATGGCGTCCACCGACGCAATGTCCATAGAGGACGGACGTGTTAAGGCGGTGAATTTAGCGATTTCCCAAGAGGGAAAAATGACTGATCTATACCGCCTGACAATGCACCAAAAAGACGAAAACGATGTGGCGAAGATCCGTTTTTACCACAATAACAAGAGCCTGGTGGATTTTCTGCATTATGAGCAAGAGGGCTTTGTGTACCTTATACCCTTTGCGGTGGCAAATGCCAAGCGCGAAAAAATTATCAAGCTGCTGCTCTCCAAGTACAACTACTTTTCCACCTATGAGCTTACAGGCTATCTGGGTGCAAACAACGATAAATTCATAGACGAAAAGCTGTCCGCCTTTTTCGTAAGCGTGCCTAATACCTACATCACATACTGCCGTACAGGTGTACGCTATGATAAGGAGGAGGCAGTGTCCCTTGCATTGGGGCGTGATATTCCCGCAATTCTTAATGAATACAGAAGATACTTTGTATTGGATGTAAAGCCTGTTCCCGACACTGATTGCTACTTTATGACGCCACGTTCCTACGCCTTTGAATTTTTCAACAGCTTTATGAAAACCAGCCGTTATGCTGAAAAGGTAAAGGACACCTTTGTAATGGGAATTTCCATACAGTTCCCGGGAGAAGCTGCGCCCTGCACCTACCACGACATAAAAGAACACGGCTTTAAGAGCGCCGCTTTCAATGTTCCCGAGGAACGCAAAAAGGACGGCACAGCCAAGGCTGAATATATTGACCTGCGTCTTGACAATATGAGAAGGAGCCTTTCCGACTTTGCCAACAAGTCCATGTATGCAGGCTATGAGTGGGAAAACGAGGACGGCAGCAGGAAGGGCAGAGAATACTGCTACGAATTTGTCCGCGGCGACAAGGTATACAAGATCTCCTCGGAAAAAACAAACCTCACAGACTATGAGATATACAAGGGCTTCCCCAGCGTTATTGGATATTATCTGCCTCAGTACCTCAATGATGATACAATAAAGAACGAGGAGCAGCTTGAAAATATCTTCAACCTTTACGACGAGTGTTCGGGTGACGATTACAAGCTGTCTATGAAGTATTATAGGCTTCACTATGACAGAGATGATGAGAACTATTCCTTTGAAATTTCCAAGATAAAAGTCGGCAACCTTAAAAACGCAATGGAAACTCTCGCTAAGCGTGAGAGACATTTCTCCAGCGCCCAGAACTACCGCGAGGTCACCGCAATGATGGTGAACTCCTTTACCCAGGGCAAGGACGTAATGAGCTTTTTGCGTGAGATCAGGAGCCAGGGCGGCGAGATCAGCATTGTGCTGGACTTCAACAAAAAATGCCGCTTCTCGGTATACGGTAAGCAGTTTATGATCCCTGCCAGCGTTACCGATGCCGATCTGCTGGAGATCGTTGGCGACCCCACCACACTTGTGGAATCGGGAATACTTAAGGGCAGAAAGTTCAGCTTCCCTTACGAAAAGTCCGTTTATACCTTTGAGGAAAAAGAGATAGCGGAATTGCTGAAGGATTCCTCGGCGGCAGAGCGCACCTCCGAAATGCTCCGCTGCATCTATGTGTGCAACCTTAAATATGACGGCGTACTGCTGCTGGACAGCAATGAAAAGCCTATCACTATAAAGCGCTACAATCAGCCCTTTACCGACGAGGAAAGAAGTCAGGCGGTGCGGTATATCATTCTCCGCGACGATCTCAATAAGTCGGAATATGCTTCTATGGCTGAGTATATTATTGCGGGAGAGGATAAAGGGGTCCTTAACCGATTCTTCAGCAATACGAAAGATCCTTGCAGGATCATTCCCGATCAGATGCCGATGAAGGATAAGAGGGCGCCTGTGTTTGATAAGGACGAATTCGAGTTTGCTCTCGATCTGTACCGCAGTATTAAGGATCACAGCGATCTGCCTAATTACAAGATGTATTTCTCTAAGGATATAAATAACAGGCTGTATGGATATGGAACTTATTGCAGCTGCTGCGGCGATGATGAGGGCGTGTACAACATCAATATGCGCGATATGGTGGATCTGTCGGTTGACACTATGACGGACGGTATTGAAAAGAGGTTCAATTTCTCGGTATACCTTTGCAAGAACGATGTTGCGGACGCGGATTGCTGGTTTGTGAGGGATCTTAGGATCGGCGGTATGTCGCCTTTTATGT
>JAAVIE010000052.1 GCA_014799325.1 Oscillospiraceae bacterium | reverse complement strand
AGCATAATTTTGTCGATGACAAGGCGAATTTTCGCAGGCGGGCTGTCGCCCGTCAAGAAAATTCAACGAAGTCAGCGGCAAAATTTGCCGAAAAGACGTGCGCCAATCCTATTGGAACACGTTCTAAATACCAGACCGCTTTTAAAAAGATTATAAAAGGATCAAGAAACGCGGGTATGACACAAAGCTGCTTGAAAAGGTCATAGCCATACTCGCAGACGGAAAACCGCTGCCGGATATATATAAAGATCATAGCCTAATTGGAGATTTCAAAGGCTGTCGGGAGTGTCATATTTTACCCGACTGGCTTCTTGTGTATGAGGTCAATGATGAAGAGCTTATTCTGTATCTTACGAGGACGGGAACCCACAGTGATATATTTTGATTTTTGGGGCTGCAAAAACAGCTCCCTTTTTATGATCCTCTCAGAAAAAGTCGGAATAAAGAAAAAATTATGTTTCTACTTGAAAACGTTTTCAGCTTATGTTATAATAAAAACAACAAATTTTAGCAAAAACACGGAGGAGCAAAATGGCAGAGCAAATCAAGAAAATCCATATCGGACCCGCCAAATGCGCCGTTGACCTTGGCGACGGCAGCGAAAGAGGCGAGTACGTCAATCAGGACTACATTCTTCACACCCTTGGCAGACCTCACAGAGCTATCAACCTGATGTACTGCTACTACCCCTTGGACAAGGAGTGGCCGGGCAGAATATCCGAGGTAATGAAAAACGCAGACGTTTCCTTCCAGTGGGATTATCCCTATGACGATTATTTCCCCTATTTGGGCGGCTTAAACGGCAATACCGAGGGCGAACCCTTTACCTTTATGAGAGATGTGCGCCGTCACGGACAGGACGTTTGTCTTACTCTCACCATTGACCCCAATGTTTCCGACGAGCATCTTATCGCAATAGCAAAGGATCTGCGTCCTTTCGGCAGAGTTATGATGAGAATAAACCATGAAGCGACAGGCAACTGGTTCAGCTTTACCAAGCGCACCTCCTATCAGGGCGTTGCGGACTTCTATGTACGTTTCCATAAGATCATAAAGGAATACGCCCCCAACGTTTCCACCGTTCTTTGCGCAGGCACTTATGACGAGAGAACAGGCAGGATAGAAATGGAAGATGAGTTCAAGGAAGCTTTCCTTGCCACCGACTATTGGTCTATCGACAAGTACATTTCTCTTCACTGGGGCTGGCCTTTTGATATTGCGGAGAGGGGCGGAAATTCCCACAGCAGAGCTTATCCCGACGATGTATTTGAATCCGCAAGAAAGACCTTTGACAGACTGAAAGAGGTCAACGGCGGCGCAGGCAAGCCTATGGTAATGAGCGAGCTTAACGCCGACGGCGACGTAGTTGGTCCTTACGATCAGGCGGAGATCATCACCGAATTTTGCAATCTTGTAAAGAACGAAAAAGCAGATTGGCTCAACGGCTTTACCCTCTATCAGTTCAGAGACAGAGGACGTTTAGGCTTGGAGATAGAGGATCCCAACAATCCCGATGTGGGCATTCCTCAGCCCGAAATGGCTGCCTACAAAGAGATTATCCACGACGAGTATTTCTATCCCACCATTACCGAGGAAGCAGAGGTGCAGTTCCCCGTAAAAATGCGCTGGGGCGGCTTTGAGGATTCCGACGGTATCGAGATCCCTTTGCATTTTGACTGCAACCCCACCTTCTGTGAGATCACTTTTGAAGAAGAGCTTAATCTGATGATGGAGATAAACGGAAAGTGGTTCTACAAATCTCCCAAGGCTAAGACTATCGACTTTATGAGTGCGTTTTATGAAAAGCCTTTAAAGGGCGAATGCGATCTGACCTTGAAGATCTTCGCCCCTCCCGCAAGCGGTGAAAACGATCCCTCGCAGGGTGAGGATTGGGATATCAACTATTATTCCGAGATCACAAAGATGCCTAATATCAGGATCAGATTTGAGCCTACCGAGTTAAAGGCAAAGTAAAATAAAAAGGGGCTGATTTTTTTGCGGCCCCCTTTTAAATTTCCTATAAAATCAAACAGGGACTGCCCAAACAGCCCCTGTTTTTATTTAGCCCTGTGTGCTTTTTGCCTTGTGTGCTTTAGCCCTGCGCGCTGAATTTCTGTCTGACGGTGTTTATCTTGTTCTGCTCCACCTGCTCGGTGGGATACCAGCCCTTAGCCGCCATTTTATCATAGATCTCGTCCTGCATGCAGAGGGAGTTGTTCAAAGCCGCATTAAAAGCATTGTGAACATCATCTGTTGATGATTCGATAGTTCCGTGCATATAAAGGTCGCAAACACCCTTTTCCAAAAGCAGAATGTTTTCCATTAAATTCTTGTCGTTCATTTTGTTACCTCCGAAATTCTTGGATTAAAGCAAGCCGTAAAAGCTCTGAAAGATCTGCTGGTTCTTCTGTGCAATTTGCTGAACGCAGGTTTTCAGCTGGGGGTCTTGGATCTGCTGTGCGGTTTCATTGCACTTGGTCTGAAAATACTGTGAGTGTCCCAAGGCGTCCTCAATATAAAGAAGTTCTTTGTTGGTCATTGTTTTTCCTTTCCGACAATAAGTCTTTGCGAAATTCCGAAAAATCGGTATGGGATTATTGTGCGGAATATTTATCTTTATATACATAAAAAGGCTGAAAAACAGCCCCTTATTTAATACCTGTGATTATCTAATGGACTTCAAGTATACCGATAACAGCTCCATTGCGGTTTCTTTTTGCTTTATGGTACAATGGCTTAACTGTTCAAATAAGTCCTCCTGCTTTGCAGATAAAGAATTCTCTTCTTCCGTCAGAATAACATCGGGAGTGATTTGAAAGGCTTCGCAGATTTTTAATATGGTTTCCAATCTCATATTTACCGTCCCCCGCTCTATATCGGCATAGGTTCGGTCAGACAGATTAGCAGCCTCGGCAGCCTCTCCCTGTGTTAATCCAAGTTTTTTACGAATACTCAAAAGCTTATTTCCTATTGCTCTTAAATCAGATATAAGCATTTTTATTCCTCCGATTCTTAGTATATAAGAATTATACTTCCTATTTCGCTTGACAAATAGGAAGTATAATGGTATAATAATAGGAAGAATAGTTCCTATTATCGTCAATATATTTTTTGCAACGGAGGACAAAATTATGTTTTGTATGAAATGCGGCAATCAGCTGCAGGAAGGTGCTTTGTATTGCGAAAAATGCGGTACAAAAATGAATACCGCAGGCATGCCGGGAGGTCAACAGACAGTTTCACAGTATACTGCAGCGCAAAATAGCAAACCTATAAAAGGTATTGTATTTAATGTCATTTCCTTTCTTATTACTATTGTTGGCATTTTAATTTCTATGTTTTCTCCATATTTCAAGGTAAGCATTAAGTACATAGACGGTTTTTTAGGCACAGATAGATATACAAGCGCAAAGATCAGCTTATTTGGTGTGGGGGATTTTGTGGCGGCAGTCGATAAATACCTTGACGAAAATACTGCTAATTCGGTTTCGGGGCTTAGAGTTATTTTTTGGGTTTGTATGATAGACATAATTGTTGCGGCGATACTGCTTATTATTAGATTTACAAAATCGGATGGGAATAGATATAATACATTTTCCTCTTATGTACCCCTAACTCCCATAATTATGACTGTATTTGGCGTGTTTTCTATACAAAACGATTATCTTGATGCAACTATGTCATCTTCAATGTACCTTCTGATTTTATTGTTCATTGCAAATTTAGTGATTAGAAAACTTGGCATTAATTTTAATGATTATGAAATTGACAGATTAAAACAAAGATATATACATTCACACGGTACACCTCCACCACCTCCTGTATCCGGTGTTTGGATATGTGAAAGCTGTGGTTGGAAAAACAGCGGTACAGATTTGCGGTGCAGAAATTGCAACACTCCCAAATAAAAAATAGTAATACTAATAACCATATAAAAACAGGGGCTGTTTGGGCAGTCCCTGTTTTTACGTAAAAAGGGGACTGTTTTCAGCCCCCAAATTCTATTATTCATGCCCCTCAAAGAAGCTCCTGAAGCTATTGCCCTCAAAGTTAATAGGCGCCTTACCCTCATCAATAAGCTCTATCATAGCCTTTGCAACATTGGGGTCAAACTGTGTACCCGAACACCGCTTAAGCTCCTCCTTGATAGCGTTCTGATCCTTTTTCTCCTGATAATGCCTGCCTCCCGCCATAGTATCATAGCAGTCCGCCACGCAGATTATCCTTGCAAAGAAAGGAATGTCCTCTCCGCTGAGCCCCTCATTGTAGCCCTTGCCGTCATAACGCTCGTGGTGATACTTTGCGCCCTCGCTGATACCGGGGATAGAGGTAAAGTCCTTCAATATCTGACCGCCGATAGAGGGGTGCCGTCTTACCGTCTCAATTTCCTTCTCGTTCAGCTTGCCGTTTTTGTTGAGTATGCTGTCGGGAATGCCGATCTTGCCTATATCATGGAGCAGCGCAATATCGTAGATCCTTTCCTGATCCTCCTCCGATACCTTAAGCTTTTTGGCAATTTCAAGGGAATATGCAGCCACACGCAGCGAATGACCGTTGGTATACCTGTCCTTTGCGTCTATGATATTGGCAAAAGTGCGCAGTGACTGGTCGATAATGCGGCGGTATTCTTTCTGGCGTTTCTGCAGCGCCGCAGTTTTGGCATGCAGCAGCGAGATCACCGCAAAGACGATACAAGCAAAAACAACAACTATCATCAGCACCCAGAACCACGGTCTTTCCCAAAGCTGATAACGCTTGGTGACAGTTACCGAGTAGGAGCCGATAATATCCTTTCCGCTGCTGCTGAGTACCTGCACACAGAACTCATACTCGCCGCCGTTCAGATTGGTATAGCTTGCGCTCATGGGATTGTTGTTGTGAAGTACCGTAAATTCCTTATCAAAGCCTTTCAGCTGATACTGCACCATAATATCCTTTTCCGTAAAGGACAGCGGCGCAAAGTTAAAGGTAAGACGGGTCACGGAGCCGTCAACTTCAATTTTATCGGGTGACGGATACACTTCACTGTCAGCCTCAATATTGCTTACAGCAACCTTGATAGCGGGATCTCCCGCATTGACGTCCTCTATATCAAGCACCGAAACTCCATTGGTGGTGGACAGGAAAATATAACCGTCCTCAAAATCGTTCCAGGTGTTGGCGTTCAGCGTTCCCGTCAGTCCGTAGGGGATTCCTATTATGCGCACCGAGGCGTTTTCTTCATTTTTAAGATCGTTTCTGTTTATGATGTTCAAGCCGTTACTTTGCATAAGCCAGATGTCATTTTCACCGAACTGTATGTCAAAAACGCTTCCCGGGCTTTTAACGTAATTGGTAAACTGTCTGAACTCGTTCTTATCCCAGAAAAACAGGCTGTTTCCTGCGCTTATATAAAGTCCGCCGCTGTCGGGGTCGTTTGCTATTCTCAGAACAACTCCCGAGGGCAGCCCCTCGTCAGCGCCGTAGTGCTTTACCTCGCCGTCCTTGACAGCGTACAAGCCGTAACCGTCGCTGCCTGCGTAAATGGTTCCGTCCTCGCCCTCACACAAGCACAGTATTATGGGATTTGTGAGTCCGTCGTCCTTGGCGTAGGTTTTTACCACCTTGTCATTTTCAATAATGTTAAGTCCGTTTGAGGTAGCCACGGCGATGCTTCCGTCCGAAAGCTCCAATATCATACGGATATGGGAATCGGTCAAGCCCTGTTCCTCGCGGAATACTTTGATCTCTCCCGTATCTGCCTCAAGCTTTACAAGTCCGTTGGAGTAATATGTTCCCACCCACACATTGCCCTTGGAATCTGTGAGGATATTGCGGACGCGGTCGCCCTCTATCATTTCGGTGAGCTTGTTTGTTACCCTCTTAAAGTTCTTGTCAAGAATGATAAGCCCTGTGTCTGTGCCTATGTAATAGCCGTTCTTATAAACGGTTATATCGTTTACGGAAACTCCCGAAAGCCCTGCCGTAGCGTTGATGCTCTTGAACATTCCCTTGACTATATGGATAACGCCCTTGCTGCTGGAAGCCACCCAGATGTTGCCCTCATAGTCAAAGTTTACAATGCCTGCCGATGCGGTAAGGTCGCCGTCGGGAGTGTGCCACTTGCCCTCGGTGTCCATATACTCAACTCCGTTTATGGCGGCTACCCAGATCCTGCCCTCGGCGTCCTGCTTTATATCGTTGATAGTGGAGGTTTTTTCGGTGACGAATTCGGTGAAGCTGTAAGCGGAGTCGGTGTGTGAATCGTCGCTGACTTCCACCTTATATATGTAATTTTTGCTGGTTCCTAAATAAACGTTGCCCTCTCTGTCGGTTCCTGCGCAGTATACAGCTGCTTTCAGGCTGTCCTCGGACTTGAAGGTACTCATTATTTTTCCTTCTTTGGCAATAAGGGCGATCCCGTCGTCCATACACGCCCACACGCTGCCGTCATTGCCTGCTGCCAGGCTGTAGACTGTAGCGCTGCAAGCGGCTTCGTCTACATATTCCAGCTTTGCAATAACTGCGGCATTTTCGGAATTTTTGGAATTATCTCCGCTTTTATCTTCGCTGCCGCTCTTTTCGTCCTTGTCGGATTTTTCTTCTTTGACAACGGCAAGTCCCGAGGTAGCGCCCACATATATGAGACCGTCTTTACCCTCCGCAAAGGAGCGAATTGACAGAAACTTCATATTATCGTCAAAGGGAACATCGAAGAATTGGTCGTTTTCAAAATAGTAAACGCCCATGTCGTTGGTGCCGATCCAGAGCCTTCCCTTGCTGTCCTCAAACAGCGCGCGAATACCCGAGGAGGGGAACACTCCGCCCTCGGAATAGTTGTGGAAGGAAATTCCGTCATATCGGATAAGACCGCCGTAGCTGCCTATCCACACATAACCGTCAGAGGTCTGAAGCACCGTGTTGGCTTCGCTGGTGGGCAGCCCGTTGGTGTTGTCGTAGGTGTAAACTATCCAGTCGCTGAGGTTTTCGGCGGAAATGGCGTTTACAGAGCCGAGCTGCGAAAAGATCAGGGTAAGGATAAGGGAAGAGGTCAGAAACCGCAAAAATTTATTTTTCATATTATTTCTCCATTGTGGCTCAAGATCACAGCCGTTATCGCTTTTTACGCCTTGATGCTACACATACAAAATTATATCAATTTTTGCGGGAATTGTCAATAAGAACGGGCTGCCACTCTCACACCTTTTCTGAAAGAACTATAATCCGCACAACTAATTACACAACCTCTCCAGATCCCTCCTCAATCTTTTAATGATCTTCTTCTCCAACCTCGAAATATAACTCTGTGATATACCTATCTTATCCGCCACCTCTTTCTGCGTAAGCTCCTTCCCGTCCTTCAGCCCAAAACGCATTTCCATGATTATCCTCTCCCTGTCGGGGAGAGCGTCTACCAGCTTTCGGAGTATCTGCTGTTCTGTTTCGTTTTCTATGTTGACGTTGACAACGTCGTTATCCGTTCCCAGGACGTCGGACAGCAGAAGCTCGTTGCCGTCCCAGTCTACGTTCAGGGGTTCGTCTATGGAGATCTCGTGCTTGTATTGGCTGGATTTCCGCAAAAACATCAGGATCTCGTTTTCAATGCACCTGCTGGCGTAGGTGGCGAGCTTTATGTTTTTTTCTTTGCTGAAGGTGTTTACCGCCTTTATAAGTCCTATAGTGCCTATTGAGATGAGATCTTCAAGATTTGTTCCCGAGGACTCGAACTTTTTTGCAATGTACACTACCAGGCGGAGATTGTGGACTATCAGCTCCTCCCTGGCTTTCTCAAAATCCGTATCCATAAGCTCGAAAACCTTTTGCTCCTCCTCCTTTGAAAGTGGCGGGGGCAGGGTGTCCGCTCCGTTTATGTAAAAAACCTTTCCCGATTTTTTAAAACGGAGCATTACCCCGATTTTTTCCATTAACGCTTTTAACATCATACTAACAGCTCCTTTTGGTTATTTGTATTTTTGGGGTTGTAAATAACAGCCCATTTATTTTATGCTCCCAAGAAACTCGTGCTGATTTACTGATTTAAAAAGTTTAGCTATTAGGTACTTCTCGGCTTGCCGAGAAGTACACGCAGCAAGCTGCTCCGACCAAGTTCAGAGTTTTTGCTTGAAAAATTGGGCAAAAACTCCGAACTTGGTCGATTTCTGAAATTCGTGCTGTCAAGACAGTGGTGCGAGTGGCAGCCCGCTCTTAGAGATGTTGTGCTTTTTTCAGCCCCTTACAATATTGTCGGATTGAATATAGCCTCTTCACCGTCCAGCCCCGATTCCGTAAAACCTGCCAATGCGTCTACCTCTTTCCTTTGACTGCCGTCGTCTATAACGATTTTGTCGGGCTTAAAGCAAACCGCCATTGTTCCTCCCGAAACGGTGGAGCAAGGTATAAGCCGTATCCCCTTTATATTGTCCGTATTTGTTTCTTTCCCCTCGATCCTTTGTACGATCCCCTCGGGGCAGATATGGCGGCATTTTTCAAGGTCGCAGAATATCACAGGCAATCCCGTAAAAAAATCCGTCAGCCTGTTGCCGCTGTCGGGGGCTGCAGCAAGGGTCACAGAGCCTTTTTCTGTGGCTATCTCTACAGTAAATTTTTTATCCAGGGCGGTTTTGGAATCAAGGACGCGGCGTATCAGCCTTATTGTCAGATAAGCCGCGGCAGTTGCCGCCAGAGCAAGCCACAGGGGAATTTCAAAGTAGCTGACCCCGTTGTTGTACATCATTCCGTCAGGGCAGACAAAAAGCCATAAGCCCAGCATAACGCCCGCAAAAAGGCAGTTGAGCAGAAAGAAAATGGCGGTATTCCTCAAAAAAACCTTAAAGCCGCCAAAACCGAAGGCAGCCAGCACGATAACAGACGAAGCTGCAAGCTTTAAAAGCAGATTTGGGAGAAAGGTCAGCGGCGGCAGAAAGATCGCCAGCGAGGTCAGCGCCCCTGCCCCCGCAGCCAACAGCCGCCGCCCCATTCTCAGCCGCAGATGCGTAATGCAGGAAACGCTTACCGCTAAAAAATAGGTTATGTAGAAATTGAGCAGCAGGAGAATGTCAAGATAAATAACTCTCATTTTGATCACCGCATTTATTTTATATCAATACTGCAAAAAAACGTGTCAAAAATTATCGACACAACTGCCCTGACAGCACAAAAATTAGCACAACACCCATAAGAGAGGGTTCCTACTCTCACAACTGTCCTGACAACTCAAGTTATAAAATGCGGGCTCCTAACATCACATCTTTCTTGATAGCACAAGTTATAAAATGTGGACTCCCAACAGCACATCTTTCTTGATAGCACAAGTTATAAAATGCGGGCTCCTAACAGCACATCTTTCTTAATAGCACAAGTTATAAAATGTGGACTCTCAACAGCACATCTTTCTTGATAGCACAAGTTATAAAATGCGGACTCCTAACAGCACATCTTTCTTGATATCACAAGTTATAAAATGCGGACTCCCAACAGCACATCTTTCT
>JAAVIE010000051.1 GCA_014799325.1 Oscillospiraceae bacterium | reverse complement strand
TTGAAACAATGGAGGAAATTTTGGGTATTCCCAAGCACTACACCTCCATTATGGAATACGACCATGACGTAAACTTTATGAAGGCGGCTATCGAGGTTTCCGAAAAGGTAACTACCGTTTCTCCCACCTATGCTCAGGAGATAATGGATCCCTGGTTTGCTCACGGTCTTGACAGGATCCTCAGAACAAAGACCTACAAGACCTGCGGATTCCTGAACGGTATCGACCAGGATATGTACAATCCCGAAAAGGATCCCGCAATTCCCGCGGCATTCAGCGCTAAGAACAAGAAGGGCAAAAAGACCTGCAAGGAAAAGCTGTTGGAAGAAGTTGGCCTCAACAACGATGACGACGCACCCGTTATCGGTCTTGTATCCCGCCTTGTTGAGCATAAGGGCTTTGACCTGGTAAAATACGTTTTCGACAAGATAATCGAGCTTAACTGCAAGGTAGTAATTCTCGGTTCCGGCGAACCTCAGTACGAGAATTTCTTCCAGGAAATGCACTATCGCTATCCCGACAAGGTAAGCTTCACCTGCGGCTATATCCCCGCTTTGGCTAAGAAGATCTATGCAGGCGCTGATATGTTCCTGATGCCCAGCAAGAGCGAGCCTTGCGGACTTGCGCAGATGATCTCTTTGAGATACGGTACTATCCCCATTGTAAGAGCAACAGGCGGCTTGAAGGACTCCATTCTCGACTACGGCGAGCCTGATGACGTTGGTCTGGGCTTTACCTTCCAGTCCTATGACGCTTTTGATATGCTGGGCGCTATCCGCAGAGGCACCGAATTGTATTGGAATGAAAAGACCAAGTGGGGCGCTTTGGTTACAAGAGCTATGAAGGCTGACTTCAGCTGGAATAGGTCTGCGCAGCTTTATATCGGGCTTTATAAGGAGCTTTGCGGGGAGAAGTAAAGTTTAATTCTTATCTGTAATAAAAGGGGCTGTTTTTTGCAGCCCCTTTTAGCTTGTAGGAAAACTGACCGGCGGAGGTTTTTCTACAAGCTGTTCTAAAATAATCTTCCCCCAATTATTTTGAAAAATACAAGAAATTTTCAAAAAACATTTTGCAATTACAGAAAAATATGCTATAATAGATAATAATAATTTTCATCAGGACAATCAAGAAATAAAACAGAACCGAAAGGAAAAGGGGAACGTAATTCCCAAAAATCAAATATGAAAAGAAGTATCAAAAAAATAATATCAGCCGCCTTGGCTCTCACCATATGCGGCACAATGGCAATATCTTTCACAGGCTGCTCCCAAGGGGACGCCAAGCAAAATAAGCAGATCGTCGCAAGCATAAAAAATCCCCCCGAAGGCTACGAGAACTTTTTCAACATCACCTATGGCGAATGGCATGGGGAGTATTTGCTCCGCTTAGCGGCAGAGGGCTACACCGAGACTAACGACGCGGAGATGGCCAAAGACCTCAGAGAGAGAATCATAAAATATCTTGCACAGGAAAAAATAGTTCTCTACCTTGCCAAGGACATGGGTATCACCGCCGAGACCCTCACCGAGGAGGAAATAAAAACAGCCACCGATAACGCCGATGAGGATATCCAAAGCTGGTACAGTAAGTATGAGGCAAGAGCTATTTCAGCCCTTGGCTCCGACTATACCAAGGAACAGCTTCAGAAAAAGGAAGAAGAGCTGTTCAACGACTTTATGAAAGAGATCGGCTTAAGCTCCGACATCTTCTACACCTGGGCAGTAAACAGCATTATCCATGACAAGTATGTGGCAAAGGCTTCCGAATCCATTACCGAAAAGGAAATAAACGATTTCGTACAGGATACCATGGATACCGCCAAGGACAAGTACGAAAACGATCTTGCCGAATTTGAGCAGAAATACACCGCCTTTTACGTTCCCGAGGGTACCAGAAAGGTACAGCAGTTAGCAGTCCTCATCAACAGTACCACCGCCGCCGAGGTAACTGCCTACCGCAATGACGGCGACGACAAAAAGGCTGACGAGATATTGCAGGAAGCGCTTGCAAAGGTAAAATTCCGCATTGACGAAGCTTATGAAAAGCTGGAAAACGGTACTGCCTGGAAAGACGTACAAGAGGAATATAACGACGAAACTTCCTCCAATAACGTTGACTTCACTGTTTATCCCAAAAGCACAACGGTTTTGCAGAAGATCACCGATACCGCCATGGGAATTGAGAAAAAGGGCGGATATTCCGAGATATTTGAAACCGACAAGGGCTACTTTATCCTTTACTACGTTGACGATCTCACATTGACCGATGAAAGACTCAAGAGTCTCACCGAGCAGGCGGACGAGTTTTTGAGAGATCAGAAAGCCTACGAGCCTATTGCGGATTTCCTGGAGAAGTATGAGTATACTTATGAATATGAGCTTTTGGATATAGACGATCCTGCTTCGACTACTCAGGTGCCCGTGGTGGCAAGCTGAAACCAAAAAATTCTATAATAAAAAGGGGCTGTAAAAATGCAGCCCTTATTTTTATGCCAAGTTTCTTGGGAGAGCTGTAAAAATCAGCACAACATCTCTAAAAGCAGGCATCTAATCGCACAACTGTCTTGACAGCACGAATTTCAGAAATCAACTGAGTGCAGATTTTTTGCCCCAATTTTCAGGCAAAAAATCTGCACTCAGTTGGATAGACAAGATTTTAAATTTGCCCAGTTTTTCAAGCAAATTTAAAATCTTGTCGGTTCTGAAATTCTTTTTTAAATCAGTAAATTACCGCCAACTTTCCTTGAAAGCGGGCTTCGGCTCACACAACTTCCCTGAGAGAACCAAATCAGCACTTACCACACCTACTGCACCCATTACAGCTGATCCGCATTCCGCAGTTTTCACATTTTTCGCCAAAGTAGGGCTTATACAGTTCCTCATCGGTTATGGGATAACCCCACTCATTTGTAAGCTCATACCTTGCCGCTTTCCCCTTAAAGCTCAACCCCGATTTGAACGCCTGCTGACTTTGTACGGCGCTGCTTTCAATATTATAAGTCCTGCCGTCCTTTACAAATCTTCGCCCTGTGCCGCAAAAGACAAAGGTCACATTATAAGCCCTGCATTCGTCATGAAGCGCCTTTACCCATTCATAATGACAGGGGCGGGCGCCGTCGTAGTTTTCGCCGTCGCACAGGACCTGCTCTATCTGCCCTTTCGGAAGATATTTTGCAATAGATACCGCGCCGATAAAGGGGGCGCACATTATTCCCTTGTGCTTGAAAGGCAGCTCCAGCATTATGGGGATACGTTCGTCTGCCCGCTTCTGATTTTCGCAGGTGACGTTGAACATCACATTTTCCCAGCCATTGCCCCAATCTTTCGGCAAGCAGTCTTTAACGCGGTGAGGGCGTTTGGTAAGCAGGAAAAATTTCACGTCGGGGCGCTGTCTTATGATCTCCCACGCCTCGTCTCTCCACCCGTCTGCTTCCTCCAAAAAGAAATCCGATGTCATGCAGACCCTGATAGTCTCGCCGCTTTTTACCTTGTACTGACCGCCCCGTTCTTTTGAAAGAGGGTAGCGGAAGCCGCTTTTCGTCCTGTATGTCTCTCCGCCGTCCTTGCCGTGCAGAGAGTCCAGGTAAAACATATAGCAATGCTCGCAGCCCTCGCTGATCTTTCTGCAGCCGTGCCAGGGGTTCCATATATCATGCAGTGGGATTCACCTCGTTTTTATTTTTTGTGGAAATGCCTTTTACGCTCCGCAGCCCTTTTCTCCCTAACACAACCCCGATCCTATTTTGACAGCAAAAACTGCTGCGTTGGAGGAAAGCCTTTTGCGGAGCCGATGCCATGTTCTTTTACTCTCTGTTCAGCCGCCAAGCTTCTCCATAAACACGCTGGCTTCCATATCTGCGGTGGAAACCGCCAGAACTAAAGGATAGCTTTCCATAGCATTGCTCACCGTGTTCTTTTCCTCATTGCCGGAAAAACCCATGTGCCAGCGGATAGCCATAGCTTCCTCCCGTGTGAGCTTCATAAAGCCGCTTATCATATATACCGACTTTTCGCCGTGACCGTATGGCAGCGTATCTTCAAAGCGGTAGGTGGGGACCTTCTCCCACTGCCCCTGTTCGTTTTTCACATTGCGGTAGTCTTTGACGTAGGTGTTTATCTTGCACATATCGTGGAGCAGTGAAACTATAGCGGCTGTTTCGTCGGAGCAGGTCAGCTTGTATTCCTCCCTTACCCTTGCCCTTGCAAGATAGTCCTTGAGGCAGTAGTAAACGTTAAGGGAATGCTGCGCAAGACCGCCCTCAAAGCTGTTATGAAATCTTGTGCTGGCAGGGGCAGTGAAAAAATCGCACTTTTTTACAAGGTAGTCTAAGAGTTTTTCCGAGCCATCGCGGTGAATGTTTTCTTTGTAGATCTTTATGAATTCCTGCTTTATTTCTTCTGATGTTCTTGGCATTTTTGTTACCTCAATTTTATTTTGGGGCTGTAAAAACAGCTGCTTTTTTATGCTCCTATTTAAAAAGTTTCTTATCTAACTGAGTTCGGATTTTTTGCCTGAAAAGCCGGGCAAAAAATCCGAATTCAAAAAGACTGTATTTATCTGCTTGAAAGATAGGCAGAAAAACACAGTCTCGATTAGTTTTGATCAGATAGACAAAATTTTAAATATGCGCGGTTTTTCAAGCTATTTAAAATCTTATTTTCTGAAAGTATATCATTCGCCGTTCCAGCTGATCTCGACTCTTTCGGGGAATATTCCTGCGCTGTCGTCCTTGTTGATAGCTGTGGTGCTGACATAGCCATGGATTATGGCGCCTTCGTCAACGATTAGGGTGGAAGCGCTTATATCGCCGAGAATAACGGCGTCGGCTCTGAACTCGGATTTTCCCGAAGTCTCAACGTTGCCCTGGATCTTTCCGTTGATGCTGGCGAAGTTGGATTTGAGATCGCCCATAAGTATAGAATCTCTGCCCATTTCTATATCGCCCTTGAGGATCACATCTCCCTGAACATGTGAAGCATACATATTAGCGTTGTTGCAGACCATATTTCCTACAATTTTTCCGTTTATCTCAATGTCCTTTGTGGTCTCCACATTGCCCTCGACTTGTCCCTCAATTATCATGTCTGCCAAAGATTGGATATCTCCCCTGAACATGGTATTGCGGGAAAGCACGGTCAGCTCGGTATCTGCGGAATCGGAGTAGTTTCTTCTCTGAGCCTCGAAACGTTCTCCCAAGGAGTATGTATTTCCGTTGCTGTAGCTCCTGTCTCTTCCGTAATCCCTGTTCTGCTGGGGAGGAGTATAGCTGTTCTGTCTTTCACCGCGGGGCTGGTTGTAATTTCCGCCGTTTCCGTTATAGCTGCCGTAGCTTCTGTTGTTTCCGCCGTTTCCGTTATTGTTGTTATTGTTATAGCCTCTGCCGTTCCGATCGTCATAGTCATCGCGGTTATCACGAATATCGCGGTTATCGCCGCCGTTACGGTCGGAATTGTTGTAGTCATTTCTGCTGTCGCGCTGCGCGTTATTGTAGCCGTTGTCCCGATCGCCGTTATTATTGCTGTAATTGTAATTATCCCTGTTGTCGCGGCGGTCGCTGTTATTATAATTATTATTGTAATCGCGGTCGCCGTAATTGTCTCTGCCGCCCTGCTGATCGTTATAGCCTCTGTTATCGCGTCCGTCATAGCTGCGGCTGTCGTAATCGTTTCTGTCGCTGCGGTCCTGCCTGTCAGAAACGTTTCTTCTGTCGTCGCGGTCATTATAATTGCCGTAATTGTCATTGCGGCGGTTATCGCTGTAGCTGCCGCCGTTCTGCTGACGATAGCTGTCGTTATTGCCGCGGTTGTTGTATGACTGATTCTGTTGAGGCTGCTCGTTCCGGCTGCGGTAGTAGGGCTGGCTGGCTCCCTCGGTAAAGCTGTTGTCGGAATTGTCGTTGTCGTCGTTATCCAGAGCCTTTTTCAGACCCGCATACTGGGTGTTTCTCTTTCTGTCGTCGTCTCTGTTGTTGCCGGTAAGCTCTTTTACCGCCTGTGAAAAGTTTTCTTTCAATCCCATTTTTCACGGTCCTTTCGTTGTGGGAATTTCATATTTCCCTTTGTATATGAACATCAAATTGTATGCACAAATATATACACTTATAATACTATAATAACTCCTATTTGTCAAGGTTATTTTTTGAAAAATTTTTCCATATTACAAACACTCTGTAAGCGCAGTTCATGTCCAACAATGCACTTTTAGCGCAGCAAAAGTGCATTGTTGGACGAAAATTGAGGGGCGAGATGTTCCTCGCCCCAAAATTTTCAAATCTTCTGAAAAATTTTCCTCCTAACACTTGACATACCGCGCCAAATGAGCTATAATATTAAAGCCATCCGTAAAATAATGCGGATAATGCGGAGAAAAAAACAACACTATCGGTTTGGAAAGGATTGATCGACAATGAAAAGAACATATCAGCCTAAAAAGCGTCAGAGAAAAATGGAGCACGGTTTCAGAAAAAGAATGTCCACATCTAACGGCAGAAAGGTTCTCGCCCGCAGACGCGCAAAGGGCAGAGCTAAGCTGTCTCACTAAGCTCCGTGGATCTCTCCAAAAAATATGTAAGCGTAAAAAAGGACAGGGAATTCCGTTATCTTTTTAAAAAGGGCAGAAGTATCGTCAACAGCGCCTTTGTGTGCTACCTCAGACCCACCAAAAGACGGGTGAACCGTTTGGGTATAGTCACTTCAAAGAAAATCGGCAACGCAGTTAAAAGAAGCCGTGCAAGAAGGGTTTTGAGAGAAGCCTTTCGGCTCCTGGAGCCTCAGCTGAGAGCGGACAGTGACAAGCGGTATGATTTTATACTTGTTGCAAGAGGAAAAACGCCCTACATGAAATCGGACAAGCTTTACACCATTATGAAAAAGCTGATAACGGAACAGATAAAGCAAATAAGCTGAAAATAACAAAAACTAACGATAATCGAATATGCCTTTACTCTGCTGAAAATTTTTCTGGTGGATAAGAACAATCATAAATTTTTAATAATCATAATAATATATGAAGTATATTTTGATCGGACTTATAAAACTGTATAGGATAACATTATCGGAAAGATTGCCGCGTTCCTGCCGCTTTACTCCAAGCTGCTCACAGTATGCGCTTACTGCTGTCAGCCGTTTTGGTGCGGTCAAGGGCGGCTTTTTGGCGTTTTGGAGAATTTGCAGATGCAACCCCTATTCTGCGGGCGGGTGGGATCCTGTACCGGAGGAATTTTGGTTTTTCCGCTCTGCAAAGAAGAAAGTTTTGGGAATATTTGCAAAATTCTCAAAAAAAGAAAAAAATCAAAATAAGCAAAAATAGACCGAAACCGTATGAAAACCGTATGAAAAAGATCGGCTTACACAAGCCGTTTATTACCTTTTTGCAGTCGGTCTGACAGAATATGCGCAAAATCCGGAAGAAAATCTGATATAATATGCAGAAAAGCAGAAAAGAACAGAAAAGGTTGTGATCTATCATAGACTTCTTATACTCGATTTTAGGTATGCCCCTGGGCTACATCATGTGGCTGTGTTACCTGCTGGTGAACAACTTCGGCTGGGCGATAATTATTTTTACCATAATCATTAAGGCGGCAATGTTCCCCCTTTCCCTGAAGCAGCAGAAAAATATGGCAAAATCCCAGCTTTTTATGCCAAAGGTAAAGGAAATACAGACAAAATACCGCAATAATCAGGAAAAAATGCAGGAAGAAATGGCAAAGCTCCAGAAAGAGGGCTACAACCCCATGGGCGGATGCGGTACCATGCTTATCACCTTCCTGATCCTTTTCGGAGTTATCGACGTTGTATACAAGCCCATGACCCACATGGAACACCTGAACTGGAGCGACAGCGGCGCGGTAAACAGCATAGTTTCCTCCGCCAAGCAGACGGATCTTGCTCTTACCATACTATCCAACGAGGACGATCTGAAAGTCTATCTTGAATATCTCAGCAACCCCAACACCATTAAGGTAATGACCCAGGAGGACATCGACAAGCTCACCGAGGAAGCCAAGGAAACGGCGCAGGTACAGCCCCAGGTGGAAATTCCCGAGGATAAGGAGTTTGACGTTACCGAGGCAAAGAACGCTATCGAGTTCACCAAGGACAATATTATGTCCAAGTACGGGCTTACCGAGGAGCAGTGGAGCAAGCTCACCACAATGAGCGACGAGACCGTCAAGGTGCTTGTGGCAAAGGATTCCCGCCTTTCTGACGAGATCAAGGCAGAGCTTACCTCCGCAGTGCAGTCAAGGTTCGTTTCCCTGAGACAGGAGCTGGCGGCTCTCCGCGTGTACACCGATCATAAAGAGGCTTTTTCGTCTGTTCCCGTTACACAGGATACTTTGGATAAGCTGGATAATTTAAGCCACAATATGCAGTTTGCAGGTCTTGATTTGGGAATGACCCCGGGCTTTGAGTTACCTCTCCTCCTTATCCCTATTCTGTCGCTGATCATGTCTTTGGCGCAGATGATAATCACACAGATCATACAGAACAAGACCAATCCCGAAATGGCAGCACAGCAGCAGGGCTGCGCAAAGTTCACCCTTTACCTGATGCCCCTGTTCTCTCTGTACATCGCATTCCAGGTTCCTGCGGGAGTTGGTTTCTACTGGGCGCTTAACTATGTTGTGGGTATACTCCAATCCCTTATCATCTACAAATTCTGGCCCAACGACAAGCTGCAGGAGCAGGCAAGGATCGAAATGGAGAAGAAGAACCCCACCTTCACTGCCACAGCCACCGTTGTGGACATAGACGAGGAGGGCAACGAGGTCACAGTCTCCAAGAAAATGACGGACATGACTTCCAAGGAGCTTAAGGAATATCAGCGCAGAAAGCTTGAAGAAGCGAGAAAAGCTGATGCCGAGAAGTACGGCGACGAGGATATCCCCGATCTTCCGCCTTTGGAAGAGGACGACTACGATACTTCCGATAATTCAAGCGATTCGGAAGAAAACGGCGATACCGATTCGGACAGCGATACCGATAACGGCAAAAAGAAGAAAAACAAGAAAATCAAATAAAGCAATATGAATAACCGACATTTTCCCAAAAGATCGGAAAATGGAACGTTGAAAGGAACAAGCAGATAATGGAGAAAATTTTTACGGCTAAGCTTTTGGAGGACGCCAAAGAACAGGCGTACCTTGAATTTGAAGAGCAGGGCGCGGACCGCGACGAGGTAGAGATAACCATTTTGGAGCAGCCTGTGAAGAAGCTGTTCGGCACCAAGGGCGAGTACAAGATCAAGGCTGAATGGAATCCTGTTGAGGTCAACATCAAGGAAGTTTTCGGCACCGCTGACGAAGAGGAAGAAAAGGCAGAGGACAGCGTTAGCGCTCCCGCTGTTGAAAGCGCAGTAAGCCTGCCCGTTGATACCGCCGACAATGACAACGGCGGCGATAATGATAATGACAAAGACCGCGCGCTGACCTGCGCAAAGATACAGAGAGCCACCGCCTACCTTACAAAAGTGCTTACCGGTTTAGGCTTAGAGGGCTTCACCATTACTCCTATCAAGAAAGGCGACACCGTTATACTTGATATCGAGGGTGAGAATTTGGGCGTAGTTATCGGCAGACGGGGAGAGACCCTTGATTCTCTCCAATACCTTGCGATCCTTGCAGGCAACAGGGGCGAGGAGAATTATTGCAGACTCAGCGTTGACTGCTGCGGCTACCGCGAGAAGAGAAGAGAGACCCTCGAAACTCTCGCATTAAAGACTGCAAGAAAGGTATTGAAGGCAGGCAGAAGGATCACTTTAGAGCCAATGAATCCCTATGAGCGCCGCATAATCCACAGCAAGGTATCCGAAGTTGAGGGCGTAAGCAGCCGTTCTATCGGCGAAGAGCCTTTCAGAAAGGTAGTTATCAGCGCCAATGAGCCTCGCAGAAACGGCGGCGGAAGAAGAAACAACGGCGACAGACAGAACAGAAGCTATGACACAGGCTCTTACAGAAGAAGCAGCGGATTCTCCACTTCCTTTGAGAGGGAGTATAAGAGAAAGGAAGCCCCTGCTATGGAGCCTACCGAGTATTCCGAGGAGACTGTGGAGTTGGAAAAGACTACAAGTCTTTATGGGAAGATTGAGCTTTAAAAGAGAGAATAACTATAAAAAATGGAGCTGTACACACGGCTCCATTTTTATATTTAATGATTGACATTTCCATATTTTTACTATATAATAAATGGTGAGGAAACCAAAGACGATAGGCGGTTAATAAATGCTTATGTGACCACTTGGGGTCGGCGCGTCCGTGCGCCGACTTTGGGTGGTCACTTTCCGCATCCTTGCGGACCCGACAGCAGGAAATATCATGCGCTGTTTAAATAAGGGGGTGATAGTCAATGGGATATTACATCACAATGTCTGATCTTATCCAGATGTTGACGCTAATTTGCGTGATAATAGATCTTATACTATCTATTCGAAAGAATACAAAAAAATAATCGCCTCGATCTGCAACTGAAGGGCGATTATTTTTTAATCTAACAAAGGGAGCAACCGTCTATCGGTTTCCTTGTTTTTTATTATAATACGTTTTACTGAAATGTCAACACCCTTGAAAAAATTTGACAGGTAAAGGAAACGGAGTTTTTTACAGCCCCGATTTTTTAGTCATTTTTTGTTGAGTTGTTTTCCTTTTGAGCAATTCTGTTAATATGCCGTCTTAATACCATATTGATATATTGGGACAGAGACCTGTCGTCTTTTTCCGCTTCATACCTTACCTTTTCCAGTAAATCGCTGTCAAGAGTTATACTTACTCCTTCTTTTAATGGTCGCACTTTATCTCACCTCATAATATATTATACTACTAATATATATTTTGTATTGACAAATAGTATAAAAAAATGTATTATATTATTAAAAAATATTTTATCGTATTTTATGAGGTGAATCATGAACGTAACAAAAAACCTGAATATCGTTGGAAAAGCCACATTTGCCAAATACTTCTATATTTTCGGATACATGACCGAAGAGGACTGTATGGAAATAATCTCGGAAAATTACACCGAAAAGTTAAAGAAAAACAAAATCGTCGCAGCTAAAGCTATTTTTGATTGCAGAAAAGAATATGAGGCTTTGAGAATTATTTGCAGCTCTCCTAAAGTCAGTGAAAAAACCAGGAGCAGGGCTGTTCGGATCATGTCTGTTGTCGGTGTGAAAAGGAAGTACGCTATTCTTCAATGAGGTTGTATTGTTTTTACACAGAGATTGCATTTTTTACACAGTGTGCGAAAAACACAGTTTTTGTGTTGTGCTTAAAAAAATCGGAGCTGTACAAAAAGACAGCTCCTTATTTTTATGCTCCCAAGAAACTTATGCCGGTTTGGTTCTCTCAGAAAAGTTTTGCCGGTTTGGTTCTCTCAGGAAAGTTGTGCTGGTTTGGGTTCTCTCAGGAAAGTTGTGCCGG